>DATKFO010000684.1:0-5932 GCA_035544355.1 Thermoanaerobaculia bacterium | reverse complement strand
TTTGCCACCGCACTCCTAAACTCCCCACTTTTTCAGCAACGCCTTTGCATCGTTGAGCGCCGCCGTTTGCTCGACCACGTAATTCGGATCGACCGGCGCGTTCACGGCGCCGCGCAGCAACTGAATCGCCTGCGGCTTGGTGTCGCTGTCGTTGCTCACCATCGCCTCGGCGAGAAAGACGATCGTGATCTTGTTGTTCGGGTCGAGCTTCAGCGATTCGTTGAGAAACTTCACCGCTTCCTTCGACGACGCCCAGCCGGTGATGAATGGGATGCGCGGCGTTTGGTCGTGGAGGCGTCCGAGGACGCGAGCCGGCGTTCCGGCTTCGAGGTTCGCGTCGATCAGCATCGCGATCGTCGCTTCGCGCTTGATGCGATCGGCGGCGCCTTCGCGCGCCGCGGCGAGCTTGCCATACGCGAGCGCCCATTCGCCCCAATTGATTGCATCCCAGAGAAACACCTCGTCCGCTCCGGGGATCGCGCGCGCGACGTCGGCGATCTGTTTCTCCGTCGCCTTCGTCACCGATTTGATTCCGCGCGCGGCGAGCAAACGATCGATCAGTGCGAGCGCTTCTTCTCCCGCTCGCTTCGCGGCGCTGTAGATCTTTTTCTTTTCGTCATTGTTCGGGGCGACGTATGCGCCTTTGAAGCGATACGCGCGCAACAGTTTCCAGCGTACTTCCACATCGTTCGCGTTCGCTGCGGCCGCGCGTGTGTACGCAGCGATCGCGGCCTCGACGGGCTCGGCTTTCGCGCGGCCGTTCGTCGCGCCTTCCGCGCGCGCGTTCCAGTGCTGATCGCCATCAGCGAGCTGGGCCTTTGCGCTGAAAGCAAGCGCGACGAGAGTCAATGCGAGAAACGGTTTTTTCATGGGCACGTCCGTTGAACTCTTTCCTATGCGTGAAACGTCTTTGGATTGCAGCCAGCATCTTCGCATTCGTTGCCTGCCGAGGCGAGCCGACTCCTCGCGATTATCAGAACGCGCCGCCGGCGATGACGCATCCCGTGAAGAGTGAGACGCAGACGCCAACCGCGCACGGCGTGGAAGCCGAGTCGCCGCAGCCGTCGTCAGGCGCGGAAGGAACGGTCGTGAAACACGACACGGCGACGACGATGAAGGATCAGGCTCCCGCGACGACGAAGACGACGACGTAGGCAGTTTGCAGTCTGCAGTTGGCAGTTTGCAGAGGTTTCTTCTGCTCACTGCCCACTGCCTACTGCTCACTCGGTAGAATCCGCGCCGCGTGCGCGTCATCTTCTTCGGCACTCCCGACTTCGCAGTCCCTACGCTCGACGCGGTCGCGCGCGCGCATGACGTCGCGCTCGTCGTTGCGCAGCCGGACAAACCTGCCGGCCGCGGGATGAAGATGCATGCGCCTGCCGTTGCGGTGCGTGCGCGCGAGCTCGGACTTCCGTTGATTCAGCCGGCGAAGATTCGCACCGCGGAGTTTCTCGAACAGGTTGCGGCGCTGAAGCCCGATGCGGGTGTCGTCATCGCGTACGGCCGCATCCTTCCCGTCTCACTGCTGGAGATCCCCAAGCACGGATTCCTGAACGTCCACGCCTCCATCCTCCCGCAGTACCGCGGTGCGGCACCGATCCAGCGCGCGATCGAAGCGGGCGATCGCGTCACCGGCGTCACGATCATGCGCGTCGATGAACAGCTCGATCACGGCGCGATACTCGCGATCGAGACTATCGAGATTGATTCCGACGAACGAACGCCGTCGCTCGCGAAACGACTCGCGGAGCTCGGCGCGCCCGCGCTCGTCCGCGTGCTCGACGAGATCGAGCGCGGCGTCGCGGTCGAGACCGAACAGGATCATGCACGCGCCACGCTCGCGCCGAAAATCGAAAAGCACGAAGGGGAGATCACGTTCGAGGAATCGGCGTCCGCGATCTACAACCGCTTCCGCGCGTTCGATCCGTGGCCCGGTATCTTCATGCAGAGCGGAACGGAGACGATCAAGCTGACCGACATTCGTCCCGCATCCGGCGAAGCTGCGCCGCGCACGATCCTCTCAATCGATGAGGACGTCGTCATCGCCGCGCGCGACGGTGCGATTCGCATCGTCGAAATGCAGCGGCCCGGCAAATCGCGCGCGCCTGCTGGTGCCGTTGCGCGCGGACTCGGCTGGCCCGCCGGCCACACACTCCCATGAACGACCGCCAGCGCGCGCTCACGCTCCTCCGCCGCATCGAGCGCGACGAGCTCTTCGCGTCGCTCGTCCTCCACGACGAAACCGGTTTCGTCCGCACGCTCGTCCTCGGCGTCCTCCGCTGGCGCTCGCGTCTCGATTGGACCGTCACGCAATTCGCGCAGCGCGAGATCGAGCCGGAGATTGCGGATGTGCTGCGCATCGGCGCATATCAGATTCTCTTCATGGACGTCGCGAAGTACGCGGCCGTCAGCGAGACGGTCACGCTTGCGCCGCATCGCGCGCGCGGATTCGTCAACGCGATCCTGCGCCGCGTCGCGAAGGAAAAACCGGAGCCCGAGGATCTTGCGACGCGCACCGCACATCCGGAGTGGCTCATCGAACGTTGGATCGAACACTACGGCGCCGAACGCGCGGCCGCGATCGCTGATGCGAATCAGGAGCTTTCGCAACCCGATGTGCTCTCGTTGCGGGGCGGCGTTCCGCCGGATGCGACTCCGTCGACGCTCGTCGACGGGATCTTCAAAGTCGAAGGCTCGACCGCGCAGCTCGATCGCGACGAATTCTGGCCGATGGACGAAGGGAGCGCGATCATCGCCGCGATGGCGCGCGCGTGCGGCGACGACATCCTCGATCTCGCGGCGGCGCCGGGCGGAAAGACGATGTACATGACGTCGCGCGGTGCGCGCGTCGTGAGCAACGACATCTCGATCACGCGACTGCGTCCGCTGCGCCACGCGAAAGTCGTGAGCGATGGACGCAAGCCGCCGTTCGCCAGACAATTCGACGTCGTGCTGCTCGACGCGCCGTGCAGCGCGACCGGCACGATTCGCAAGAATCCCGAATTGAAATGGCGATTGCGCGACGTCACGACGCACGTGCCGCTGCAGAAAGAATTGCTCGCTTCCGCGATGCAGCTCGCGCGTCACGCGGTCGTCTACTCGACGTGCTCGCTCGAGCCGGAGGAGAACGACGAAGTCGTCGCGGATTACGATCGCGATGACGCGGCAAAATTCGTCCCGCACGGCGCAGTGCGTTGGGTCGAGAATGGCGTGCTGCGTTTGACGCCTGAGTCTGGCGCGGACGGGTTCACGGCCTTCGTGCTGAGAAAACGATGAGATCGATCACCGACGACGAGAAGGAAGAGCTTCGCCAACGGCACGACGTCGCCGGCGGCGGCGGATGCTGGGAGCTCGCCAGCGCGTTTGCGTACGTCGTGCTGATTCCGTTGATCGCGATGGCGATCACCGTCGGTCTGTTGCAGCGAACGACGCTCGCCTGGATCATCGCGTCCGTGATCGCACTCGCGCTCGCGCTCGTCGGCATTCGTTCGACGAATCGCACAGCCGCCGCACGTGCGGAGCACGCCGCGGAATGGAACGCGCTCATCGATCGCATCGCGCACGTCGATCGCGTCGAGCTCGAGATCGCAAGCGTCCATCGCGAACAGGACGGCGCGCTCATCGAATCAACGACGGGCGAGCGCATCTTCATCGCGCCCGTGAGCTTGCTGCCGCCGCTGCATCGCAGCCTCATGCTCGAGCTCGCGCGCGAAACGCCGCTCGTCGTCTCCGCAGAATCGGAAGGCGGCGACGAGATCGAGCCGAAACACGAGTGGCCACTGCCCGAGCCACTCGTGCTCGAGTGGTACGAAGAGTGGAGACGAGTTGAAACGTGACTGGTGATCGGTGATCGAAGCGGAGTCCTCTGACGATTCAAACGCCGCGATCACCGATCACTGACCACGCCTCATCGGATCACGTTATTCTTCGCCCTCATGCCGCGCGAGCTCTGCATCGGAAACGGCTCTCTGCTCATCGCATTCGATTCGCAATACCGCCTCGCTGATTTCTACTACCCGCACGTTGGCCAGGAGAATCAGGCGTCGTCACGATTCAAGTTCGGCGTGTGGGCCGACGACGCGCTGAGCTGGATCGAAGACCCGTCGTGGCAAAAGTCGCTGAACTACTTGCGCGACACGCTCGTCACTGACGTCACGTGCCAGAACGACGAAGCGGGATTGCGCATCCGCTGCTACGACGCGGTCGATGCCGATGCGAATGTTTACTTGCGCAAGATCGTCGTACGCAATCTTCGCGAGTCGGCGCGCACGATCAAACTTTTCCTGCACCAGGACTTCAACCTCTACGGCAACGCGATCGGCGACACGGCGATGTTCGATCCCGAGTCGCAGTCGATCATTCACTCCAAGGCGAAACGCTATCTGCTCGTGAACTGCGCCGTCGAGAACGACGCCGGCGTGACCGAGTACACGTGCGGCCGCTCGAACAGCGGCGGCAACGAGGCGTGGCGCGATGCGGAGGACGGCGCGTTGTCGAACACCGCAATCGCGCAAGGCGCAGTCGACTCCATCATCGGCATTCCGGTGACGCTCGAGGCCGCCGGTGACGCGACGGTCATGTACTGGATCTGCGCCGGCCGCCGCTACGGCGAAGTGAACAAGCTCGATCGTGCGCTGCGCGAGGAAACCGCGCAGCGCGTGCTCGCGCGCACGGCATCGTACTGGTACACGTGGGTGAACAAGCCGGGCACCGATCTCGACGAACTGCCCGAGGAGATCGTTGAGCTGTATCACCGCTCGCTGCTCGTGGTTGCGACGCAATGCGATCGCGGCGGCGCGGTGCTCGCGGCGAACGACTCCGACATCCAATGGGGCCACAACGATCACTACTCGTACATGTGGACGCGCGACGCGGCGTTCGTGTGTGATGCGATGGATCGTGCCGGGTTCCCCGAGGTTACGCGGCGGTTTTTGTTGTTCGCGCGCGATGTGATCAAGAACGAGGGATATTTCCTGCACAAGTACAACCCGGACGGCTCGCTTGCGTCGCTGTGGCATCCGTGGGTGCGTAACGGCAAGGCGCAGTTGCCGATTCAGGAGGACGAGACGGCGCTCGTGATCTGGCTCGTCGAGCGGCATTACGAGCGCACGCGCGATCTCGAGCTGTTGCGATCCGTGTACGAGCGGCTCGTCGTCAAGCCCGCGGAGTTCCTCGCGTCGTATCGCGACGCGGAAACGTGTCTGCCGCTGCCGAGCTACGACCTGTGGGAGGAGCGACAAGGCGTCTTCACGTTCACGAGTGCCGCGGTGTGCGCCGGACTCATTGCCGCGGCGAAGCTCGCGAGTCTTTTCAACGATCAGGAGCGTCGCGCGACGTGGTCGAAGGCGGCGACGGAAGTGCGCGACGCGATGATGAAGCATCTCTGGATCGAAGAGGAGAATCGCTTCGCGCGCGGATTGCTGCTCGACGACGACGACGCGCTCGTGCTCGATCCGACGGTAGACGCGTCGGTATTTGCAACGTTTTATCTCGACGTGTTTCCCGCAGCGAGCGCGGTCGTCGAGTCATCGATGCAGGCCGTGCGCGACAAGCTCACGGTGCATACGGAGATCGGCGGCATCGCGCGCTACGAAAACGATGCGTATCACCGCATCTCCGCGGAAACGGGCCGCGTGCCCGGAAATCCGTGGGTGATTTGCACGCTGTGGCTCGCGGAGCACGCGATTGCGAGCGCGCGCTCGGCGAGCGATTTGCAAGCCGCACTCGATCTCGTGCGTTGGGCCCGAGCCAATGCACCGCAATCGATGCTGCTTCCCGAACAAATCGATCCGTATGACGGTCAATTGTTGTCCGTCGCGCCGCTCACTTGGAGTCATGCGCAGGTGATTTCTGTGATCGTTGGATATCTCGATGCATTACGTCGCGTGCGTGAGACGAGTGGGCAGTGAGCCGTACGCAGTGAGCAGTAGGC
>DATKFO010000683.1:0-2933 GCA_035544355.1 Thermoanaerobaculia bacterium | reverse complement strand
TCGGAACGTACATCAGACATATTGCGAGTCGGAGTCCGAAGATAAAAAGTGAAGCGTAGGAACGACGATGACACCGTCAAGTAAGCTCGGCGATAACGTTGGTGGATGTGATTGAAAGATGAACAACAACCAAACGAGCATGATGCGGTTTCAGAAGAAACGAAAGCGAAGGCAGGAGAATCGGAGGACGAGCAGGATAACCCCTTGAGGACGGCCTGGCAGACATCGCGATGAAGCGCATTCAGGGCTCGATTGAATCGAACGCCCGATTGAGAACCACAATCCATGTGGCGTAGCCGCGCTCGTTCGGATGAAAGCGATCGGCTTCGAAGAGCGAAGGGTCGCGGCGAAACAGCGGCCCGGTCTCCTCGGCGATCGGCGCGAACGTCAGGTGCTGCGATTTCGCGATGGCGCGGAACATCCGATTCACGCTGTGCGTCCGCCACGAAGCGACCGGCCGGAGCAAGCGCGGAACGCGCGGCGGCGAGCCCATGTCCGGCGATCCGGTGATGACGATCTTCACGTGCTCGTTCGCGACACGAAGCCGCCGCACGATCTCGAGCAGATCGCGCCGCATCGACGAAACGCAGGTCAGATGAATCACATCATTCGCGCCGACAGCCAGCAGCACGACATCCGGCTTCAGTGTCTCCGCGCCCGCGAGCTGATCCTCGACCACATCGCGAATGCGCGCTCCTGAAACCGCGAAGTTCGTCATCAGGACCTTCCGGCGAATCGCCAGATGCTGCGCGGTCCCGACAGCAATCCCACTTTCGTAGTCCGCGCCGACACCCGCCGCTGTGCTGTCGCCGAGGACGACGTAGGTGATCGCTGGTTCATGCGTGCCGAACGTGCGGAGGGCGAGGGCGAAGAGGAGGAAGGAAGCGGTCATGAGTGGCTCGAGAATCTGAATCGAAGACTACACGATCACGGATGTGCCCAGTGCGGGAGTGATCGCGAATGCACTGCGAGAGATCAAAAATGCACGACGAGAGATCGCGAAAGCACTGCGAGTGATCGTGAATGCACCTCGAGTGATCGCGAATGCTCTCCGAGTGATCGTGAATGCACTTCGAGTGATCAAGAAAGCACGACGAGAGATCGCGAATGCACCGCGAGTGATCGAACGATCACGACGAGTGATCCGACGATCACGATCCGTGCTCACGAAAGCAGGGGAATCGCGTTCCGCTCTCGTTTAGGTTTGTGCTGACACCCCTCACTTTGTCCGATTTCCTGCAATTTCCTCGAAGCGAGTCTGCGTTCCGCCATCCACTTCCGGTGTGATGGCTTGTGGAATGGCCCGCCGGAGGTAGGGAGTTTGAGCCGAGCTCCTCCCATCCGACGAGGAAAACGGGACGGCGGTGACGGATGTCACGGGTTGAGCCATGCCCTTCCGCCGTTTTCCGGGAGTCGAGCTGAGCTCCTCTTTCCTCGTCAATGCGGCGCCCGGGATCCTAGGCCTCGGGCATTCCATTGACCGATCCCCGGCGCGTGGCCGGTGATCTTAACCATCGCCCTTCGTGGGAGATCAGGAGAGAGCCATGACCAACGTTACACCCTCAATCCCCGAGCCGATGCTGACGCCCGAAGAAGTCGTCCGGCAGCTGCGCGCAGTCTGGGCGCAGATTTCCCTGCCGGAGACTTCTGCGGCCCCGGCGGCATTGCGGCGACGCCTGGCGCATGTGGACGCCAAATTCGTACAGGCTGCGGTCAACGCCACCGGCGCATCCAACGTCGTGCAGCAAGCCCTCGGCCGTACGGATGAAGATCTGCGGCAGGAGATCGACGTCGCCGCACGGTGGAGTGCCGTCGCCGACGAGCTGCGCGGAATGCTGCAGAGCGTCCTCGGGGCCAACACCGTCCGCCGGCAGCGCATCGGTCTCGCGGCGCTGCAGACGTACAAGATCTGCCAGCAGTTGGCGCGCGACGACGTTCACGAGCGTCTCGGCGCGCACATCGCGGAGATGAAGAAGTTGAACAAATTCGGACGGTCGCGGAAGAAGGCTCCGCAACCGGTACCGGAACCGATCAAGACCCTGTAATGCTTTCATGAAGGTTCCGGGCGTGCCGCGGCGCGCCCGGAATCTTTGGGAGACGACGATGGAAACGAAAGAGAATCCTGCATTCGATGCTGCGGCCGTGCTGCGCCTCGTCGAAGACGCGACGGCGACGTTCGAAGCAACACTGACCCCCGAAGAGCGGCAGGCGATGAAGAGCCGCGCCGCGAATGATGAGAGCTCCGCGCTCGTGTACTCCGCGGATGAACGCGAAGACGCGATGCGCGACTTCGACGTTCTCGCCGTGGCCGATGCGTTGTCGACACTCGCGTACGAGATCCAGACGCATGTCGATCGCAAGATGGAGGAGCTGTACCAGCAGGCGCTCGACGTCTACTACGTGGCCGAGGAGCTCGCACGCGATCCCGCGCACGCGCAGCTCGTGCCGCATGTCGAAGCGATGCGTCGCGCACACGAAGCGGAGCACGGACCGATCCCGCCGAAGCGGACGCACTGAGGCGAAACGTAACGGAACGTAGGACAGGCTTCAGCCTGTCCCGCTTCTCAGTATCATGGGACAGGCTGAAGCCTGTCCTACGTTGGTTGCGTCAGCCATTCGCCGAGCTTCGTCCAGCGCCGGCGCGTGCTCGCGGTGCTCACCGCTTTCTGCAGCGCGGCCTTCTCGCCAGCGATCACGACGAGTTTCTTGCCGCGCGTGACGGCGGTGTAGACGAGGTTGCGCGACAGCATCACGAAGTGTTGCGTGAGCAGCGGAATCACGACCGCGGGGTACTCGCTGCCCTGGCTCTTGTGGATGGTGATGGCGTAAGCGAGCGCGAGCTCGTCGAGATCGGTGTCGTTGTAGACGACGCGCCGGCCGTCGAAGCTCACCGTCAGCTGGCGCTGCGGCGCCATCACCTCGACGATGCGCCC
>DATKFO010000682.1:0-2317 GCA_035544355.1 Thermoanaerobaculia bacterium | reverse complement strand
GCGGCGGCTCTGCCGCCGCACTCCTAAACATAAGGAGACAAGCGGTGAGCGATCTCCCTACCGAATGGGGATGGCTGAAGGGAACGTACTGGTACGTGCCGGAGGCGAACCTCCTCGCCTACTCGTTCGAGACCGACACGCAGGAGATGCATGCGGTCGCCGATCAGACGGTCTTCAACATCACCGGCTATCGCGGCGGGTATTTCTGGGGACGCACGGTTGTGAGGCTCGGCCATCGCCCGTCCGCGTATCTCGCGCTCACCGGCTCGGTCACGCCCGAAGGCCGCGTGCTGCTCACGTTCACGCCGTTCAGCACCACGCCCTACTCAACGCCGACGACAGGCTTCGGACAGATGTGCATCCACAACGGCAAAGTCGCGATGCAGAATCAGATGTCGTCCGGCTCCGGCAAATCGCAGATCACGCATTGGGCGTACATGCTGCAGACCGAGCCCGGCGACGAGAGTTGGAAATCGCTTCCCGGCGCCGGCGTGTCCGTTCCCGATTTCATGAAGGGATGTCCCGCCGGCCCGAAGGGTTGATCGTGGTGATACGGTGGAAGCGATGATGATCGAACGAATTGTCTGTCCTGTGGACTTCTCCGAGGTCTCCGGCCGCGCTGCGGCGTATGCGTCGAAACTTGCGGCCGAGGTTGGCGCGTCGCTCACGTTCGTGAGCGTGCTCGACGTCGGAGACTTGCGCGTGGCGATGAACGCGGGCCTGCACGGTTTCGAAAACGACGAAGAGCTGCGACGTGAGATCCGCGAATGGATCGACGAGCAATACGCGAAAGTCGATCCCGGCAACACGGGCACGCGCGACATCCGCCGCGGCATTCCGGAGCACGAGATCGTCGAAGCGATTCGCGAGCACAAGGCGGATCTCGTCGTGATGGGAGCCGTGGGCATCGCGCGCCGCATCCCGATGGGCAGCCGCGCGGAGTACGTGCTGCGGAACAGCAACGTTCCGCTGCTGCTGATTCGCTAGCTACAATTGGCCATGATCTACCAGCTCGAGTTCGTCAATCACTCCCGGCGGCGATGGACGTTCGCGATCTGGATGGAGACCGACGCGGCCGGCGAATACGACAGCGTCGCGTGGGCAGCGGCGGACGTCGCGCCGAATGCGACCGCGCTGTTCGACATCGATCCGTCGCGCTACAACGTCGTGCGCGGTTCCTACGACAGCAGCGGATGGGGATCGTACGTCGCGACGAGCATCGCGCCCGCGCAGGCCGGCACCGTGTGGGAGCTGCACGAGCTGCTGCAGCCGACGACGTATCCCGCGCAACCCGATCACATCATCATCCGCAATCGCACGCACGATCACGCCGCGCTCGGCATCGGTCTCGACGATCGCGGCGCTATTTTCAAGCGCGACGTCTTTCCCGACATGAACGCCGCGTTCAAAGTTCCGCCGTCTCGCTGGTTCGCCGGCATTTTCGATCGCGCAAATACCGGCGAGGTGATCACGGACAACGTGATCCTCGGGCCATTCCCGTTCACCGTGCCGTTCGCGTCGGGAAACCACATGCGCATGATGCTCACCGAAGTCGGCAACGATCTGCTGATGCTCATCGAAGACGACGTCTCGAGCGCGCTCACGACGACCGCGACGCAATATCGCGCGACCGGCGACGAGATCGCGCAGCGGCTCGCGCTCGCGCAGGCACGCGGCTGATGCGCATCGATGTGGCACAGACACTCCTGTCTGTGCGGCTCCTTTCTGTGCGGCTCGCGAGCACAGACAAGAGTGTCTGTGCCACACACGCCAGCGTGCGTTGATGCACCGTGCGTCGTGCGCTCCATCGCCGCGCATTGCGCGCGTTCCATGCTCTCCTCCGGTCCACTGGAGGACTCCATGGACAGCTTCGCTTATGAGCGCATCCTCGTCCCCACCGACATGAGCGAGTTCGCGAACCTCGCCATCCGCTACGCGGCACTCTTCCGCGAGCGCATGGCGTCGCAGCTCACGCTCCTGTACGCCGACGAGATTTATTATCCGGCCGACATGATCGAGGTACCGATGGGCTACTACCTCGAGAAGGCGCCCGAAACGAAGCTGCAGCTGCAGCAGAAATTGCGCGAGTATGCCGGCGCGCACGCGCTCCAGGATGCCGAGACGCTCGTGATCCAGGAGTCGCCCGCGCGCGCGATCGTGCGCACCGCGCGCGACATGAAAGCGGAGCTGATCGTGATGGGCACGCACGGACGCCACGGCTGGCGTCGCGCCATCCTGGGATCCCGTGGAGGATGAGGAGTTGGTGCAGGCGTGATGTGTCGTCCTGAGCGGGCGGTGGGCGGGCGCGAAGGACCCC
>DATKFO010000681.1:0-5788 GCA_035544355.1 Thermoanaerobaculia bacterium | reverse complement strand
CGGCCAACGGCCAACGACGACCGGGGGTTCGCGATGACCCTCCAGCCTCTCGTCGAGCCCGGCTGGCTCTACGCTATCCTCCCCGAGCTCGTCCTCTGCCTCGGCGGCATGCTGCTCATCCTCGTCGACGCGCTCGCGCCGAAACTGCGCGGCATCACCGCACCGCTCGCCCTCATGGTCTTCGCCGCCGCCGCGTGGTCGGAGCAATACGTCACCGGCGGCCGCTTCTTCGGCAACACGTACGAGATCAGCCCGATCACGCTGATCTTCGACATGACGTTCCTCCTCGCCGGCATGCTCGCGACGCTCTTCGCGCGCGAGTACCTCGAGCGCGAGAAGCTCGAAGCCGGCGAGTTCTACGCGCTGCTGATGTGGGGCACCGTCGGCATGATGATGATGGCGAAGGGACTCGATCTCCTCCTCATCGTCCTCGGCCTCGAGATCCTCTCGATCTGCATCTTCGTCCTCGTCGGCTTCCATCGCCGCATTCCGGTCTCGAACGAAGCGAGCCTCAAATACTTCCTGATGGGCGCGTTCGCGACGGGATTCATCCTCTACGGAACGGCTCTTTTCTACGGCGCGACCGCATCGACGCACATCGATGCGATGCGCCGCTACTTCAGCAACACCTCGGTCGCGGACAACCCGCTGCTCACCGTCGCATTCGTGCTGCTGATGTCAGGCTTCGGCTTCAAGCTCGCGCTCGCGCCGTTCCATCCATGGGCACCCGACGTTTATCAAGGCGCGCCGACGCCGGTCGCAGGCTGGCTCTCCGTCGCGCCGAAAGCCGCGACGCTCATCGCGCTGGTGCGTCTCTTCGATGCGATGGCGCCCGCGTTCCGTTACGTCAACTGGATGAACATGGTCGCGGCGCTCTCGATCCTCTCGATGATCGTCGGCAACGCCGTCGCCATCGTGCAGCGCGATCTCAAGCGCATGCTCGCCTACTCCGGCATCGCGCACGTCGGCTACATGACCATCGCGATGCTCACCGTGCGCGACGACTCCGTCGCCGCGATCGCGATCTACGCGATCGTCTACGCGCTCATGAACATCGGCGCGTTCGGCGTCGTCTCGATGCTGATGAAGAACCAGAACGATCCGCAGACGCTCGACGACATCGCCGGCCTCGGATTCCGCCGCCCGTTCTACGGCCTCGCGCTCACGATCTGCATGTTCTCGCTGTCGGGACTCCCACCGACCGGCGGCTTCATCTCGAAGTTCTACATTTTCAAGACCGCGATCGAATCGGGACACACCACCGTCGCGCTCATCGGCATCCTCACCAGCATCGTCTCCGTCTACTACTACCTGCGCGTCGTCTACTACCTCTACATGAAAGAGCCGGCGGCGGGATACGAAGTCGCGCCGGATGCGGGCGTGTTCGCGACCGGTGCGCTCGCGATCTCGATGATCGGCATCATGGCGATCGGCATCTTCCCCACTCCGCTGTTCGAGATGGCCGGAAGGGCCGCGCACGTGTTGCTCGCAGGTCACTGATCCCACTCCCATGCCCCGCGCCGCGTCCGACCGCGAAACCATCTCCGAGCTCACGACCGGACGCCTGTCCGTCTACCTGCGCTGCCTCACGTACCTCGAGTCACAGGGACAGCAGACCGTGTCGTCGGCCGAGCTCGCGGAGAAGTTCCATCTCAACTCCGCGCAAATCCGCAAAGACCTCGCGTGCTTCGGCGAGTTCGGCACGCGCGGCGTCGGCTACGACGTCTCGCGGCTCAAAGACCATCTCGTCCGCACGCTCGGCATCGACCGCACCCGCAACGCCCTGATCGTCGGCGCCGGCAACCTCGGCATGGCCCTCGCCGACTACCGCGGCTTCAACAGCAACGGCTTCCACATCGTGGCGATGCTCGACAACGACGCGACAAAAGTCGGACGCACGTCACGCAGCGGCATCCCCGTGATCGCCTACGAAAAAATGCGCGACGTCGTCCGCCGCAACAACGTCGAGATCGGCATCGTCGCCGTCATCGCCGAAAGCGCGCAGGACGTCTACGACGCCCTCGCCGACGCCGGCGTGCGCGCCATCCTCAACTTCGCGCCGACGCAGATGCGCCTCCGCACCGGCGTGAAAGTGAAGAGCGTCGATCTCCGCATCAACCTCGAATCGCTGTCGTTCTATTTGAAGAACGTCGAAGATGGTCTCGACGCGTAAGCTTCTCGATCATCGCTCTCGCCAAGAGGTAGAAGTCGATGCCCTGCTCCCCTAAGAACACTGCGCGCTCGAATCAGGGGATCCTTCGTCGTCTTCGCGACTTCAGGATGACACTTGAGGGTTCGTCTCGATCGCAGGCTTCGGATCGTACTTGACGAGGCGCGCGGCATTCTCGGTCTCGATCTTCTTCAGATACTGAAACAGTGCCGCCGGATCACCATGAAATTCATCGTGAAGCTCACGGCGAGCAGCTCGCGTTTCTTCGACAATCGGATCGTCGCGCATGATCAGTCCTCCATGAGCTCTTGCGGCGTACAGATCAGTGGTGGCTCGAAACCAAAACTTCGAATGACTCGATTCACGCGTGGAATGATGAAGGCGTTTGCGATGTGCTTGCAATTCCAAGTCAAAAGGTAATCCATACCGGTCGTTGCAGCCGCCGCGATATGAAGTGCGTCCTCATATGCGTTCTCCGGAAGCCCGGCACGCTGCAAGAGAGCATTCGCCAATTCCATCGCTGACTCCGAAATCTCGACGAGCGTCAGCTCTCGAGCGACAGCAGTTCGGGCAGCGGCGAGTGTTTGGTCTCCACGAGCCGCTTCGGCGAGCACGACGGCCGAGACGCACAGCTCGAAACTCGCACGACGATTCTCCCACCACTCCTGCGTGAGCTCTTGATTGGATGCAACGAGCAGATCTCGCTGGTTCCGGCGCGCAACCAGGTAGCTGATCACACTGGTTTCGACGTACACCGTTGGTCGCATCGCGCTGGAACGCTACCGCACTCTCCGTTCCGATGAAAGCACGCCACCATCGTGCGCTACGCCGCCGATCGCAACTTTGCGATCGTCTCCACCAGATGCGCGGGCTCGATCGGTTTGCTCAGGTACTCGTCGAATCCGCTCTCGAGCGAGGCGCCGCTACCCGCCGGAAACGCGCTGAGCGCGACGATTTTCACGTTGTGCAGTTGTGGCATTTCGCGCAGGCCGCGGGCGAAGGCGTAGCCGTCCATCAGCGGCATGGCGATGTCGGTGATGATGATGTCGGGCACTCGCTCGGCGAGCGCGTTGAGTGCGTGTTCCGCGGAATCGACGGCCACGACGTTCGCGCCGGCCTGTTGCAGCACGGCGCGTACGAGGAGGCGGCCTTCGCGCTCATCGTCGACGAGGAGAATCGACATGCCTGCGAGGCGATCACGCGACGGGGACACGACCGCGCTCGCAACCGCGGTTCCAGCCGGCGGTGATGCGGCGAGCGCGCGAATCGGCAGCGTGACGGTGAACGTCGCGCCGAGTCCGCGGCCGCGACTCTCCGCCGACACGGTTCCTCCGTGTGCTTCGGCGATGTAGCGCACGATCGAGAGGCCGAGGCCGAGGCCGCCGTGGACGCGCGTGCTCGGACTCTCGGCCTGGCGGAACGGCTCGAAGATGTGCGGCAGAAAACTCGGCTCGATGCCTTCGCCGCTGTCGGTCACCGTGATCTCCACGTGCGACGTGGTCCGCCGCCCGCTCACCGTGATGATGCCCTTGCGCGGCGTGAACTTCACTGCGTTCGTGAGCAGGTTCCAGATGACCTGCTGCAAGCGCGTCGGATCGGCAACGATCGCTCCGAGCGAGTCGCTGGCGAGATTCGCGATCGTGATTCCTTTCGCGTCGGCGCTCGGCCGCACCGCATCGATCGCGGACGCGAGCATGCGCTTCGCATCGATGCTCTCGATCGTCAGCCGCAATTTGCCCGACACGATGCGCGAGACGTCGAGCACGTCGTCGATGAGGCGCGCCTGCAGTTGCGCACTGCGCGCGATCGATGCGAGCGCGTCGCGAAATCCTTCGTCATCGACGGAGAGCGTCGGCAGCACGCGCGCCCATCCGAGGATTGCGGTCATCGGCGTGCGGAGCTCGTGCGAGAGCGTCATCAGGAACTCATCCTTCGCGCGATTCGCTTCCTGCGCGGCGCGATACGAAGCCTCGGCGCGGCGGCGCTCTTCCTCCGCGTGAAAGCGAGCCTCGCGCTGCTCGTTGATTGAGCGCTGCAATTCCTCGGCACGCTTGCGATCCGTGATGTCGCGCGTGACCTTCGCGAATCCGCGAAGCTCGCCCGTCTCGTCGAACACGGCGGTGATCACGACGTTCGCCCAGAACAGCGTTCCGTCCTTTCGCACGCGCCAGCCTTCGTCCTCGACGCTGCCGTGCTCGCGCGCGTCTTTCAGCTCACGCTCCGGCTTGCCGTTGCGGATGTCGATCTCCGGATAGAACGTGGAGAAGTGCTTGCCGATGATCTCGTGCGGCTCGTAGCCCTTCATCCGATGCGCGCCTTCGTTCCACGTCGCGATGTGTCCCGTGGGATCGAGGAGAAAAATCGCGTAGTCCTTCACGGAGCCGACGAGCAGGCGGAACATTTCCTCGCTTTGCCGCACTCTCTCCTCGGCTTCGCGGCGCCGCGTGAGGTCACGCGTGATCTTCGCGAAGCCGCGGACGGTGCCGTCGTCATTGCGAAGCACGGTGATGACCGTGTTCGCCCAGAATCGCGTGCCGTCCTTGCGGATGCGCCAGCCTTCGTCTTCGATGCGCCTTTCCGCCTCCGCAGTCTCGAGCTCGTGGGACGGCTTCTCGTTCTCCAGGTCCTCGGGACCGTAGAACATCGAGAAATTCTTCCCGATCGCTTCCTCCGCCTCGTAGCCCATGAGCCGCTCCGCGCCGGGATTCCACGAGCGGATCTGCCCCGCCGGATCGAGCAGAAAAATCGCGTAATCCTGAATGGATTCTACGAGGAGAGCGAGGTCCTCCGCGTCGGTTAACGGTACGTGCGGTTCCTGCGGCTGCATATGGGCGATCTCTGCCATGGAGAGCCCATTGCAGGATCGCTGCCCTACTTCGCGTCCTTCCGCATCTCCGCACTCGCCGCCTGCAAACGGCGGCCGAGGTCGCGGAGGACGTCTTCGAGCTCGGGCATGCGGGAGGCGGCGGCTTCGAGGTCGCCGGAGCGCGCGTACGCATCGACTTCGATGGCGAGCGCGTTCGCGGGATCGCCGGCGAAGTAGCTCACGGATCCTTTGAGCTTGTGCGCGTTTTGCGCGAGAGAGTCGACGTCGCCGCGCGCGATGGCGTCCTGCATCGCGGCCACGAGCGGCGGGGTTTGTTTCGCAAACGCGTCGCTCACGCTGGCCAGCAGCGTGAGGTTGCCGCCGACGGCGTCGAGAATCGCATCGGGCGAGGTGAGCGAGCGCAGCGTCGCAGCGAGCTTCTTCCGATCGAGTGGTTTCGTGAGCACGGCATTCATCCCCGCGGCGAGGCATTTGTCGCGATCCTCGCGCGCTGCGTGTGCGGTCAGCGCGATGATCGGAATCGTCCCACCATTCGCACGATAACGGCGTGTCGTTTCGATGCCATCCATGCCCGGCATCTGCACATCCATGAGCACCACGTCGAACGTGCCGCCTTCGATCAGGGCGAGCGCCTGCTCGCCGTTCGCTGCGACTTCGACGGTGTGCCCGATTCGCCGCAACGCCTCCGCAGCGAACTCCTGATTGACGAGGTAATCCTCGGCGATGAGCACGCGCAGCGTGCGCTCGCGTCCCGCGCGCGGATCGAGCGTGCGCTCGATCGTGCGATCGGT
>DATKFO010000680.1:0-4821 GCA_035544355.1 Thermoanaerobaculia bacterium | reverse complement strand
CCGCATCCGCGCGCTCCTCGGCGCGGGTGGGATGGGCGAGGTCTATCTCGCCGAGGACGAGCGGTTGCAGCGGCCCGTCGCGATGAAGGTCCTCACCTCGGGCGATCGCACCGCGCTGCCTGAGGCGCGCGCGGCGTCGGCGCTCAACCACCCGAACGTGGCGCACATCTACGACGTCGGTGAGCTCGACGACATCGTGTTCATCGCGATGGAGTACGTCGAAGGCGTCACGCTCGAGACGCGACTCGTGAGCGGACCGCTGCCGATCCACGAAGCGATCGACATCGCGGCGCAGCTCGCGGACGCACTCGTCGACGCGCACGCGAAAGGCATCATCCATCGCGACCTCAAGCCGGAGAACATCGTCATCAACCAGCGCGGGCAGGCGAAGATCCTCGACTTCGGCCTCGCGAAAATGTTGCTCGACGAGACGATTTCTGCCGAGGCGCCGAATGTGATTCGCGGGACCGTGCCGTACATGAGCCCCGAGCAGACGCGCGCGAAAGCGCTCGATCATCGCAGCGACATCTTCAGCTTCGGCGTGATCCTCTACGAGATGATCGCGGGCGCGCGTCCGTTCGACGGGCCCGATGTTCTGCACACGCTGCGCAACATCGCCGAGCTGCCGGCGCGCGACATCGATCGCGCCGACGTGCCGGACGTGCTGCGCAAGATCATCGCGAAGTGCCTCGAGAAAAATCGCGACGATCGCTACGAAACGCCGGCGCAGCTCGTCGCCGATCTTCACGCGTTGCGCGACAAGCCGAAGCGCAGAAATTGGATCGCGATCACTGCGATTGCGATCGTGATCGTCGCAGCGATCATGATGGTGTCGCGCCGCGAGAACAAACCCAAAGCGAAGCCGCGCGTCGTGAAGATCACCGCCGCATCGGGACTCGAAGACGAGCCGGCGCTCTCGCCCGACGGTCAATCGATCGCGTACACCTCGGACGAGCGCGGCAATCTCGACATCTTCGTGCGCCGCGTTGCCGGCGGCGAGCCCACGCGCCTCCTCGATGACGATGCCGATGACGCGCAGCCCGCGTGGTCGCCCGACGGCACGCGCATCGCGTTCGTCTCCGCACGCAATCGCGGCGGCCGTCTCTCGATCGTCCTCGGCCAGGCCCTCGGCAACTTCGTCAACGCGCAGGGCGGCGATCTCTTCGTCGTGCCCGCGCGCGGCGGCAACGCCGTGAAGCTGATCGACAACGCGTTCTATCCCGCGTGGTCGCCCGACGCGAAGTGGATCGTCTTTCAATCGCCGCGCGGCGGGCGCTGGGACATTTGGAAAATCGCGGCGAGCGGCGGCGCGCCGTTGCAGCTCACGAGCGATCGCGATTTCGACTATCAGCCGTCGTGGTCGCCCGACGGAAAGTCGATCGTGTACGGATCGGGGATGCCCGCGCCGTACGTGCTGAAGATCATCCCGGCGAACGGTGGCGCGGCGCGGGCGATCACCGACGGCAAGGACGGTGTGTTGCTGCGGCCGATCTTCGCTGCGGATTCGCGATCGATTCTCTATTCGTCGACGCGCGGCGGTAGCCTGAATCTCTGGCGCCTCGCGCTGAAAGAAAAATCGACGCCGGAGCAGCTGACGCTCGGCGAAGGCGACGACGTCTGTCCGAGCATCGGCGCGGATGGAAAGCGCATCGCGTACGCGACCGCGCGGCAGACCGCGGATCTCTGGTCGATCGACGTCGCGGGCGGCAAGTCGGAGCAGCTCACGTTCGACACCGGCGATGAAGAATTTCCGCATCGCTCGGTGCAAGGCGTGCTCGTGTTCGCGTCGGATCGCAGCGGCAAGGAGGCGCTCTGGCTGCGCGATCCGAACGGAACGATGCGGATGCTGATCGCGCGTCCCGCAGCGGGCCAGCCGCGCTGGTCGCCGGACGGCAAGCGCCTCGCGTATCGCGCGTACATCGACGGCAAGACGAGCCTCGTGATTCGTGACGCCGGTGGTGAAGAGCGTGTCATCGCGAAGATGGCGGAGTCGCCGTCATGGTCGCCGGATGGAAAGTGGATCGCGTACACCTCGTGGGAGCGGCAGACGCAGGCGCAGATTCACGTCGCATCGGCGGACGGCGCGCCGCAACCGCGACAGCTCACGAAACTGCCGCTCACAACGAGCTATCCGACGTGGTCTCCGGATGGACGACAAGTGGTCTTTCAGGCGACGCGCGATGACGGAGCCCGGCACTTGTGGATCGTGGACGTTGCCACGGGCCGCGTGCGCGCGTTGACGTCGGGAGCATCCGAGGATTCGCATCCACAGTGGTCGCCCATGAATCCGGATCGCATCCTCTTCGTGCGCAATCACAAGAACCTGATGAGCGTGAGCGTGGCGACGGGCGAAGTGCGCGCGATGACGTCGTTCGCGGAGCCGAACATGATCCTCGATTACCCGAGCTGGTCGATGGATGGGACGAGGGTGGATTTCAGCATCGCGCGGAAACGCGGCGATTTGTACATGCTGGAAGAACAGTAGGGGCGGCCTGCGGCCGCCCGAATCGCCGTGGGTGCGGGCGGCTGCAAGCCGCCCCTACAAACACCAAGGGCGGCCGCGCTGAGCGGCGTCCAACTTCAACTCCCCTTGAACCACCGCTTGAAGCGCTGCCAGCGCGACGGAGGTTTCGGCGCAGGCTCCGGCGGTTTCGTGCTCGCGCTCGCGACTGCCGTCGACGTCACTTCACTGTGCGCGGCGATGTGCTTGTCGAGCAGTTGCTGCGCTTCTTCGCGCTCGTTCTTCGCGACGTCGCTCTGCGGATACTTCGCGAGGAACGCGTCGTAGCGCGCGATCGCATCCGCATAGTTTCCCGACGCGACGAGTGTACGTGCGGACTCGAGTGCGCGCCGCTTCGCATCGAGCTCGCGCTGCTGCTGCGCGACGTTCACGGGCGGCGGCTCGCGACGCATGCGCGATCGCAGCGTGGTGATCGACAACACGAGCGCCGCGACGAGCGCGATCGACACGCCCCAGAACACGAACGAATTCACATTGCGCCGGTACCACGCGAGCGTGTGCTTCTCCGTCGGCAGCGGCGTCGTCATGTCGTCGGGATGCGGCGTGAGTCCGCGAAACTCCTCGAGCTCGCGGAGCGCTTCTGCCGCACTCGCGTATCGCTCCGCCGGAGATTTCGCGAGCAGGCGCTTCACGAGCAGCGCGAGCTTCTCCGGCACCGCGGGATTGATCGCCGACGCGAGCGGCGGATCGAGGTTCACGATGTTGAAGAGAATCCCGCTCAGGTCCGCCGCGACGAACGGCTTCACGCCGGTGAGCATCTCGTACAGCACGACGCCGGTCGAAAAGAGATCCGCGCGTGGCGTCACCGCCGTCGACTTCACCTGCTCCGGCGACATGTAGTTCGGCGTGCCGAGGAGTGCGTTGATGCCGGTGAGACTCGAGTCGAGTGGTCGCGCGATGCCGAAGTCCGCGATCTTCGCGCGCCCATCCTCGGTCAGCAGAATGTTCGCGGGCTTGATGTCGCGATGAATTACGCCGTTCACGTGTGCGTACGTGAGTCCGCGCAGCAGATCGACGCCGATCGAAAGCGCCTCCGCGATCGGCAGTGGCCGCGTGCGTTTGAGTCGCGCGAGCAGCGAGTCGCCGCGCACGTATTCGGTCGCGAGATACGACACGACGTCGCCTTCATAGCCGACGTCGTAGAGCGTCACGATGTTCGGATGCTGCAGCGATCCGCAGAGCTCCGCTTCACGTTGCAGACGGCGATAGAACTCGTCGCGATCTTCGTCGCTGTCGAACTTCTGCTCGGCGTCGATGAGCTTCAGCGCGACGCGGCGTCCGATGCGCAGGTGCCGTGCGAGATAGACCTTCCCGATCGAACCTTTGCCGAGAAGCGATTCGATCTCGTACTCGCCGTAGCGGCGACCGGCCGGAACTTCCCCTGTACGCACCTGCTTAGCGTACGCCAAGCAGGTGCGCCGGGCGCTACCGTCCGCCCGCTCTCTTGTACGCGGCCGTGTACTGCTTCGCCGATTCTTCGTTCTCCGTCACTTTGCGAATCGCCTCCTCGAACGACGCCTCGGTCATCCCATGCTGCCCGAGGATGCGCGACGCTTCGCTCGGATTCGCCTGGATCTGCGCACCGATCACGCCGAGTTGATCGGGAGTCGGATGCGCGTTCACGACGTGATTCCGCGCGACAGTCGTCGACTTCACTTCATTGCGACAGGCGCCGGCGAGCAGGAGCGCGAAGAGTGCGGGGATGATCAGTGCCTTTCTCATCGGCTCACCCCTTTCCTTTTCCCTTGCCCTTGCCGTGCCCGCCACCATGCTTCATCTGTCCCGGCGGACCGCCTTCGTGTCCGCGACCATGTTCGCGCGCGGGCTTCGTCACGACGACGACTTCGCGCGGATGACTCGGTCGTTCTCCATGCACGACCTCCGCGCCGGTCTGCAATCCAAGCTGCTTCTTCAGTTGTCCCGGCGGACCGCCGTGCGGATGCTCATGCACTTCCCGAATGCGTGTTCGCACGATCGGCGGGATGAAGTCCTGATTGACGACTACCACGCGGTCCGTGCGAAAGTCCGGCTGAACATTGAACGTCTGCAAGCGCCGCTCGATTACGGTGACAAGTGCGGGGCCGCGGATTCCCTGATCCGTTTGCGTGCGAACGAACGTGACGAAATCGGGTTGCGTGTCCTCGACCACGAGTGCGACCGGGACGTATCGAATGACTTGCACGAACTCCGTCGGTGGAACGTCCGCCTGATTCAACGTGGCGACGAGCGAAAAGAGATCGTCGCGCGGAACATCCGCGAGGTCCGCTACCGCAGCAACAGCGAGCGGCATCGCGACCAGC
>DATKFO010000679.1:0-5902 GCA_035544355.1 Thermoanaerobaculia bacterium | reverse complement strand
TGCGCCACACCTGGCGGATCGCCTGGTCGCCGCCCGCGAGCGGAATCGCGCGGAACGTCGCGAAGCGCTCGAACGACTCGTGACGCGCGATCAGGATCTCGCCGCCCCACGACGTACCGTCGGTGCCGTAGCCGGTGCCGTCATACGCGATGCCGACGACGGTGTCGCTGAGGCCGTGCTCGGCCATCGCGCTGACGACGTGTGCGTGATGGTGCTGCACCGCGATGGTTGTGCGATCGCTCGCGGTTGCGTAGCGCGTGGAGAAGTATTCGGGATGGAGATCGTGGGCGATGATTTGTGGATCGACGCCGATGAATTTCTTCATCTGCTCGATGCTCGCTTCGAACGCTTGCAGCGTCGCGACGGTCCCGAGATCACCGATGTGCGGGCCGAGGAATGCAGAATTGCCCGCGCCGATGCAGATGGCGTTTTTCAGATGCGCGCCGACGGCGAGGATCGGTTGTTCGAAATGTGGGACAGGCTTCAGCCTGTCCGGACAGGCTAAAGCCTGCCCTACATTGCGCGGAACGTAACCGCGTGCGCGGCGGAGGATCGTGGGTGCGCCGTCGATCACACGCGCGACCGAATCGTCGACGCGCGTTTCGATGTCGCGGTCGTGCATCAGGAAGAGATCGGCGATCTCGCTGAGGCGCTCAAGGGCATCAGCGTTCGTGGTGGCCATCGGCTCGTCGGAAGCGTTTCCGGACGTCATGACGAGCGGCAGCCCGCAGTCGCGCAGCAGCAGATGATGCAGAGGGGTGTACGGAAGAAAGATGCCGACGAGCGGATTCTCGCCGGAGATCTCCGGCGAGAGGCCCGCGTTGTCGCGGCGCTTCACGAGCACGACAGGACGCTCGACCGAAGTCAGCAACGTCCGCTCCTCGGCATCGAGAATCGCGATCTCCTCCGCATGCGCGAGATCGCGCACCATCACGGCGAGCGGTTTCGCTTCGCGATGTTTGCGGTCGCGCAAACGCATCACGGCGAGCAATGACGTGGCGTCGCAGGCGAGATGGAATCCGCCGAGGCCTTTGACGGCGACGATGAGCTGCGCGCCGATTGCTCGCGAGGCGAAGTGGATCGGATCGTCGGTCGAGATCTCGCGGCCCTGCGGCGTCATCGCCGTGAGCTGCGGTCCGCACACCGGACATGCGTTCGGCTGCGCGTGGAAGCGGCGATCGCGCGGATCGTCGTATTCGCGCTGGCAGTCTTTGCACATCGTGAAGCGCGCCATCGTGGTGTTCGCGCGGTCGTACGGGATGTCGCGGACGATCGAGTAGCGCGGGCCGCAATTCGTGCAGTTCGTGAACGGATAGAGATGCCGGCGGTTGCGCGGATCGAAGATGTCGCCCAGGCAGTCGTTGCACGTCGCAAGATCGGGAGGAATCGACACGCGACGTTCCGTCGCGCTTTCGCTCGAGACGATGCTGAAATCGCGCAGGTCTTCGTCCGGGATCGCGAGCCAGTCGAGCTCGCGCACACGCGCGGCGGGCGGCGCGTCGCCACCGAGACTGCCGATGAACGATTCGAGGGCGGAATCGCTGCCGAACGCATCGATGATCACGCCCGAGGCATCGTTGCGCACACGACCGGCGATGCCGTAGCGCGTCGCAAGCTGATACACCCAGGGGCGGAAGCCGACGCCCTGAACGACGCCGCGAATCTCGATGTGACGGCCGTGCCTCGCCATGCGCATTCAAGGTAGGCGGGCGGCACACGCCGGGGGATGGCAGCGCGCACATGACCGTGTGATGACAGTCACTCGGCGGCGTTGCTCTCTCTATAATCGAAGCCGATGACGGATGCGGTGGAGGAAAAACTGTACAAGATCGGCGAGGTCTGCCGTATGGCGGACGTTCAGCCGTACGTCCTCCGCTACTGGGAAACGGAGTTCCCGCAGCTCGCGCCGAACAAGAGCGGCGGCGGGCAGCGGCTCTACACGCGGCGCGAGATCGACACGATCCTGCGCATCAAGGAACTGCTCTATCGCGAAGGGTTCACGATCGCCGGCGCGAAGAAGAAGCTCGAGACCGAGCTCGCACCCGCGGCGGAGCCGACGGACAAGTCGAAGGTGATCGCGGACGTGAAGCGGGAGCTGCGCGAGATTCTGGCGATGCTCAAGTGATCGTTGTCCGTTAGCCGTTAGCCGTTGGCCGGAATAGCGCGACGATCTTCTCCAGACCGGCGCGATCTTCTTCTCCGAAGGCGTCGAGCTGATCGGAGTCGACGTCGAGCACCGCGATCAGTTCATCGCCGGGGCCGAAGACCGGGATGACGATCTCCGATTTCGAATTTGCATCGCAAGCGATGTGGCCGGGGAACTTCGTGACGTCGGGGACGATGATTGTTTCGCGCTTCGCGGCTGCGGTTCCGCACACGCCGCGGCCGAACTCGATCTGCAGGCAGCCGACGGTTCCGACATAAGGACCAACGATGAGCCGGTTGCCGCACACGCGATAGAAGCCGGTCCAGAAGAAATGCGGGAAGCGATTCGCGAGGACCGAGTTGATCGTCGACATCAACGCGATGTCGTCGAGCGTCGCACCGTCTTCGTCGCGCCAGATCGCGACGATTGTGTCGTAGCACTCGTCGTAATCACTGATGCGCGCGGCGGTAGATGTCTTCATAAGCACGCGCCGAGCGATCCCACGAGAAATCGATCGACATTCCGTTCGTCTGCAGCGCTTTCCACACGCGCGGGTCTTTGTAGTTCAGCATGCCGATCCACGTCGCGGCCCAGAGATCGTCCGGATCCTTCGACGCGAATCCGAATCCGGTCGCACGCTCTTTGTTCGTGCCGTCGAACGGAATCACGGTGTCCGCGAGTCCGCCCGTGAGCCGCACGACCGGCAGCGTGCCGTAGTGCAGCGCGTACATCTGATTCAAGCCGCACGGCTCGTAGATCGACGGCATCAGCATGAGATCGATGCCCGCGTAGATGCGATGCGCGAGCGCGTTGTCGAAGCCGATCCACACTTTGCACGAGTCTTTGTACTCGTCCGCGATGCGCAGGAACGCGTTTTCGTATTGCGATTCGCCGCTGCCGAGAATCACGGCCTGCGCGCCTGCGTGAAGGAGACGGCCGAGCACCGGGAGGAGAAGCTGGAAGCCCTTCTGATCGACGAGACGCGAGACGATGCCGAGGAGCGGCGTTCTCGATTTGTATTCGAGGCCCGCCTCTTTCGCGAGCATGCGCTTCGAGATCGTTTTGCCGTGCAATTTCCCGAGGTCGTAATTCGCGCTGAGGAATTCGTCGGTCGCGGGACTCCACTCGTCGGTGTCGATGCCGTTGAGGATGCCGGTGTATTTCCACCAGATCGCGTTGAGCACGCCGTCGAGTCCCGCGCCGAACGCCGGCGTGCGCGTCTCGTTCGCGTAGTTCGGCGAAACGGTCGTGACCTGATCGGCGAAGAGGATGCCGCCCTTCATCGGATTGAGATCGCGGAAGTGCTCGACGCCGTACGGATTCCAGAAATCGCTGTGCAATCCGGTGAACGCGAATGCCTCGCTGCCCGCAATGCCCTGGTAGTTGAGGTTGTGGATCGTGTAGACGCTGCGCGCGTTGCGGAACGTGTCACCGCCGCGCAGTCCCGAATGCAAGTACACCGGCAGCAGCGCCGTGTGCCAGTCGTGCGCGTGCACGATGTCGGGGCGGATGTCGAGCAGCTCGCACGCGCGGATGACCGCGCGCGAGAAGAAGACGTAGCGGAAGAGGTAGTCGTAGTAGCCGTCGCCGTGCGAGTAGATCTGATCGCGATCGAACAGCGCGTCATTCGCGACGAGCACGAGCGGCACGTCGCTGCCCGGCAGATTCGCGCGCAGGAACGTCGCTTCCGCGGCCCAATTCGCCCAGCGGATCGGCACGGTCGGCATCAGTTGATGCACGCTGATGCCGTTCTTGTCGAACCACTGGCGCGCCTGCCGGTAGAACGGCATGAAGACGACGACATCGTGTCCGAGCTTCGCGAGCGCCTTCGGCAGCGCCCCGCACACATCCCCCAACCCGCCCGTCTTGGCGATCGGAGAAACTTCGGCAGAAGCGAAGAGGATCTTCATCGTTCGTAGCAGTTTGAACTAAGAAACCACGATGGAAGCGTATCCCACCACGTGCGCATAGTCTCCGTTGATGTCGCCCGAGGTTGCGTGTTTGATGAGCTTCGCGCGGGTGGCGCCGAGCTTTTTCGCGGCGATGAGCATCGTGGTCGTGGGGATGAAGCCGCACATCGAGACGTCGAATTCATCGACCACACGCCAGAGCTCTTCGGGATTCAGCGCGAGCACTTCGTCGATCGCGAGCTGGTCTTTGCGGAGCGTCGCCTGCTGATCTTCGTAGTGATTGAGGTCGGAGCTCGCGATGATGGCGATCGCGTCGTTTGCTTCGCGAATCACATCCGCGATCGCGTTGCCGATTTCGTGCGCGTAGTCGAAGCGATGCGCGCCGAGACAGATCGGGACGAACGTGAAATCGCCGAGCGCTTGCAGAAACGGCAGCTGCACTTCGAGCGAGTGCTCGCGCGCGTGCGCCTGCGTGTCGTTGCCGAGGAGGCGCGTTTTCGCGATGAGCGCGTCGGCGAGTTGCGTATCGATGCGCGCGTCGCCGAGCGGTGTGCGCCACGCGCCTTCGCGATTGATCGCGGCGAAGTGGCCGAAGCCGGTGTGATTCGGGCAGAGGATGATCAGCCGCTTCGGGATATCGACGCTCGCGTAGAGCGCGGCCGCGACGTGGCCGCTGTACATCAAGCCTGCGTGCGGAACGACGGCGCCGATGAACGATTCTTTCGCGGGCGCGGAAGGATTCGCAGCGAAGCAGCGATCGACTTCCGCGCGCAGACGATCGGCAGTGCCTTCGTAAAACGCGCCCGCGACGGCAGGTGGGCGAACGTACATCGGTCCGGAGTGTAACGCCGCAGTGTGGGCGGGCAACCAAGCCCGCCCACCGCTGGGCGATGGCCGATGAATGCTTCGTTTGGCGTCGGGGATCCGACCTCGAGACGAACCCCGCCTGTTGAAACTGCGCGGCTGGGAGGGTCAGTTCCTGCCTCGACGCCGAGGGGAAGCTCGCCTCCCGTCCATCGCCCGCGGAGTTTTAGGGGAAGCACGAGGGGTGCCAGAGAGCCAGCAGTTCATCCCGAAGCGATAGCGAGGGATCTCTGCGTGCACTGACGCGGCAGGCGGCTCATGCCCTGCCGGTGCACGCGGAGATCCCTCGCTTCGCTTCGGGATAAAGTCAGTTTTCCCTCGGAAATGACGGCGCATACAACACCGCATTCAAGAACAACGGCAGGGTTCCCCTCCAGAACAGACGGAAGTGCGGCTCGTCGGCGAATGTGATGACTTGTCCGCGGCCGAACGGCTCGGTCACGAGGTACGCGCTCGCTTTGATGCGATCGATCGACTCGGGCCATGCGACGCCGGAGATCAGCGGCTCTTTTGCGTCGATGGTCAAGATGTTGTCGACCTTGTGTGCGACCGGCAGGAACGGCGTGCTCCCTTCGACGAGCACGGCCGGCGGACGCGGCACGCCGAACGTGAGGTACGAGCGATCGTTCATCACGGTGCGGAACGCGGAGCCGGGGATGCGGTAGTCGTTGTAGCGCTCGTCCGTCGCGGTCTTGTCTTTGTCGTCGTCTTTCTTCTTCGGCGGCTCCCACGCTTTCAGCTTCGAGATCTCGACGTCTTTGTCGCGCAGGAAACTGCTCGCGCCTTTGATGGCGACGATCGTGCCGCCGTTCTGCACCCACGCCTTGATCTTCTCGATGCCGCGCTTGCCGAACACGTCGGCGTACGAGCCGTCGGGCAGCACGAGCACTTCGTAGCGATCGAGATCGACGTTGCGCACCGATTCCGCGGAGAGCGCCGTGTACGGAATCGGCGTGTCGACGTCGAGTGTGTGCCAGAGCAT
>DATKFO010000678.1:0-5701 GCA_035544355.1 Thermoanaerobaculia bacterium | reverse complement strand
GCTGCGCATGCCGCGCTTCATGTCCGAGTGGATGCGCTTTCGCAGCGCGGGCGGCAACGCGGCAGCCGTCGATCTCTATCCGTGTCTCTTCGATCGCACCGCAACGACCGACGTCGACGCGCACTACTTCTACCAGGCGATCTGGGCGACGAAGCGCATCGTCGACAGTGGCGCGAAGTCTCACGTCGACGTCGGCTCGCATACGTTCTTCGTCGGAACGCTCACCGCATTCACCGACGTCACGTTCGTCGACATCCGTCCGATCGCGCTTCCGGTCGAGCGCCTGTCGATGAAGCAGGGCACGATCGTCGAGCTGCCGTTCGAGAGCGGCTCGCTCGCATCGCTCTCCTCGCTCCACGTCATCGAGCACATCGGACTCGGACGCTACGGCGATCCGATCGATCCGCGCGGCGCCGAGCGCGCAGCCGCCGAACTGCAACGCGTGCTGCGTCCCGGCGGACGTTTGTATCTCACGACACCGATCGGCCGGCGCCGCGTGCAGTTCAACAGCCAGCGCATCTTCGATCCGCGCGACATCGTCGCGCTCTTTGGCGCGTGCCGCCTCGCCGAATTCTCGGTGATCGACACCGGCGGCACATTCCGCGAGAACGTTCCGATCGACACCAACATCGACGTCCGCTCCGGAAATGACTTCGGACTCGGGATGTTTGTGTTCGAGAAGCTCGCATGATCCGCAAACTCCTCCTCATCCTTCTCGTCGCACTCCCCGCATCCGCGCGCGTCACCGTTCCCGAAGGCGCGCTGAAGGGATGGAACGTCGTCCTCATCACGCTCGACGCGACGAACCCGAAACGCATCGCCACCTACGGCGGCAATCCCGCGGTGATGCCGTATCTCGATTCGCTCGCGAAGCAGTCGCTGGTGATGGAGCACGCGTATTGCACGACCGGCTCGACCGCGCCGTCGCACGCGACGATGATGACCGGCGTCCTTCCGCATCGTCATCGCGTTTTCTACAACGGCCTGCCGCTCGCGCCGAAAGTGTGGTGGCTCCCCGAGGAGCTGCAGAAACGCGGATACGTCACGGCGGCGTCGACGATCGCGTTCTTCATGGGGAAAGCGTACGACTTCGATCGCGGCTGGAACACGTTCGTCGCCGCCACGACGGAGCAGACACCGATCGGCTCGAACGCGGGCGCGCGCAAACTCTTCAGCGAGCCGCTCGCGTCACTCGCCAATCGCAAGGGACCGTTCTTCGCGTGGGTCCATCTCAAAGGCGGACACGCGCCGCTCGTACCGATCGACAAGAAACACCTTTCGCTCTTCGCGCCAAATGCGAGCGGCGACAAACTCCCGGCGAAATATGACGAGGAGCTCGCGAACGCCACAGAGCGCCGCGACGTCGAGCAAAAGTGGCTGAAGTACTACGACGCGAATCTCCACGAAGCCGACGTGCAGCTCAAAGCGCTGCTGGATTCGTTCCGCGCCGCAGGCCTCACGAAGAACACGCTCTTCGTGATCCTCGCCGATCACGGCGAGTCGTTCGATCACGGCATCCTCGATGAGCACTGGCCGAGCCCGTGGGAGTCGACGCTGCGCATCCCGATGCTGTTCTACGCGGAAACACCCGGCATGCCGAAAGGCCGCATCAACGATCGTCTCGTGATGACCACCGATCTCACGCCGACGCTGCTCTACCTTCTCGGCATCAAAGACGGTCCGCAGGAGAGCGACGGCCAGAACATCTTCGGCGCAAACGCGCGGCAAACGTTCAACGCCGCGTCGGCCTCTTCGATCGCATACGAAGACTTCGAAGTGCAGGCGCTGAAACTGAGCTCCGATACGAGCGACAGCGCGAAGTCGACGATGAACAAACTGCGCTTCGACGCGGGCGAGCTCGAGCGCACCGGCATCTTCTACTGGGCCTACGTGAAGCGAATGCCCGACGGTCACATCTACAAACTCGTGCACTTCGGCTCATCGAAAAAACGTGCACTCGCCGGCGGACCCGGCGCCGTGCAGCTTTACGACATCGGCGCCGATCCTGCCGAAGTGCGCGACCTCGTCAGCGAGCAGCGCACGATCGCATCCTCGCTTCTTCGCGAAGCGCGCACGAACCTCCCGCTGTTCGGCCGTCTCGGCGCCGTCGAAGGGATGACGACGGCGAATCCGGCCGCGATGACGCAGGGTCTCGACAAAGAAGCCATCGAGAAGCTGAAGGCCCTCGGGTATCTTCACTGACATGACCGCAGACGCAGGCGCGACCGAGACCACGCGGCGCGGCAACGCGACCGCGATCGTGCTCGCGATGACCTCCGTCGCCGTCGCCATCGCGATCTGTTCCGCGTTTCTCGTCATCGGCGCGCGCGACGGATTCTGGCGCTCGCTCCTGCTGCTCTGGCTCGTCGCGATCGGCGGCGCACTGCTCGTGTTCCGCACCGCCTCATGCACCGGCGACGATCGCGTGCTGAACCTCGTCCACGTGCACGCGCTGAAGCTCGTCCTCGGCTTCGCGGTGTTGCACTTCGGCTGGATCCCGAGCCTCGACCAGACGTCGCCGATGTACGGCTACGACCCGCAGCGCTACTACTTCGAGAGCGAAGAATTGCGCGCGTCGGGATTCAACACCGCCGCGCTGCCGAGTTTGAAATACACAGCCGTGCTCTATTTCTACGGCGGCCTGTACGGAATCTTCGGATTCAATCCGTACGCGCCGGCGCTGTTCAACTCCCTCGTCGCGTTGTGGGGAATGCTCGCCGTGCTGCGCGCGGCATACGCGGTGAAGACGAAACGCAGTCCAGGCGACTGGATGCTCGGACTCACCCTGCTCATCCCCGAGATCATCTGGTTCGATCAACTCGTCTCGCGCGAGACCCTCAACACCGCGCTGATGTCCGTCGGCGTGCTCGGCAGCACGTCGTATCTCCTGCCAAAGGACGTCGTGAAGCGCTTGAAGATCGTCGGCTTCGCGAGCGCGATTCCTTCGCTGCTCTTCCTCGGCATCCTCCGCACCTCCGCACTCGCCGCCTCGATGGCGGCGATCGGCGCGATCTACTTTCTGCATCGCATGACGATGAGGCAGCGCCTGCTCGCCGTCGCCGTGCTCGTGATCGCCGGAGCCGCGCTCGCCGCCGCACCGTCGATCGTGCTCCGCCTCGGCGGCTACGAGCTCACGTACCTCGAGGAATTGAATCCGAGCTATCGCGCGCAAACCGCGCTGAACGATCCGCAATACATCTGGGGCGAGAACTCCGTCGGACGCCGCCTCGTCGGCGACACGCCCGCGAAGCTCGTGTTCTTCGCGCCGATCCGCATGCTCAGCTACATCATCCTGCCGCTCCCGATCGCACGACCGACGCTCGAAGGACTGCGCGCAGGCTCGTGGTGGGATTGGCAGGGCGTGCTGATGGATGCATCGTCGATCATCTACATCTTCATCGTGCCGTGGGTGCTCGCGCTCGCGATCGAAGTCGTCCGCAAACGCTCGATCGAGAACGCGACGATGTTCCTCGTCGCGTTCGGCGTGATCTACAGCGGCATCGTCATCGGCAACCAGATCCTGCACGAGCGCTATCGCGTGATGAGCGTCCCGCTCCTCGCCGCCTGCGCCTGGCTCGGCCGCGACGCCTCGCGCTCCTCACGCCGCCGCGCGCTCGCGCTGTGGATTTTCATTTTGGCAGGTGCAGTCGCGGGATATGCGGCGATGAAGGTGATGGCGTGAGCAAGCGCGAACACGTAGGGCCGCCTCTCAGGCGGCCCGGACCGGCTGAGAGCCGGTCCTACGTCGGAATTCGGGCGGCCGCAGGCCGCCCCTACAAAGATCGACGGCACCGGAGCGCGACGTGCCCTCGCTAAAACACCGCCTCCGCGACCTCGGCATCGTCCGCCCCGCGTGGGCGGTCTTCCGTCGCAACCAACTCCTCGCGCGTTACGAAAAACGCCGCGAGCATTACGCGCGCATCGCCGAGGAGCGCAAACTCGTCTATCGCGAACGCGACGCCGTGACCGCGCTACGCGAACGTCTCGCCAAACGCGGCTACGCACCGAAGAAAAAATCCATCGGCGACATCCACACCTTCGCGTGGATCCCGATGATCAACTGGCACGAAGCGCTCCTCCCCGACCTGCGCGAGCTCGGCCCGGTCTCGCTCTTCGACTACGTCCAGCACGGCTTCCGCTGGCAGGACTTCCTCGAGCTGCCGAAGAACGGTCCGCAAAAACGGCAGCAGATGAACGCGCTGCTGCTCGATTCCGTGCGCGAAGCGCACGCGCGCCAACCGATCGACTGGATGTTCGTCTATGCGAATGGCAGCGAAGCGGAGAACGCGACGCTCGACCGCATCGCGAACGACTTCGGATTTCCCATCGTCATGATGTGTCTCGACGACAAGCAATCGTGGGATCTCGACGTGGTCGGCGGGCAGAACCTCGGCCAGGTCGACATCGCGCCGCACTTCGATCTCTGCTGGACGTCCGCACGCGTCGCGTGCGAGTGGTACATGGCCGAGAACGCGATTCCGATCTATCTGCCCGAAGGTTTCGAACAGACGACGTTCCGCCGGAGCGGACGCGCGAAAGACATCGGCGTGAGCTTCATCGGCGGCGCGTACGGATTTCGCCCGAACGTGATCGAGTACCTGCGGCGCAATCGCATCGACGTCGAAGTGTTCGGCAGCGCCTGGGGACGCCCGCTCGATCTCAACGGGCAGGTCGATCTCTTCAACCGCAGTCGCATCAACCTCGGCATGGGCGGCATCGATTATAGCGAGGAGCTGACGAACGTGAAGGGACGCGATTTCGAAGTGCCCGGCACCGGCGGCGGGATGTACCTGACCTCGTTCAATCCCGATCTCGCGCAGCACTTCGACGTCGGGCGCGAGATCGCCTGCTACCGCAATCGCAGCGAGATGGTCGAGTTGATCCGGTACTATCTCGCCCGGATCGAGGAGGCCGAGGCGGTTGCAGAGGCCGCGTATCGGCGCTGCGTGGCCGAGCATCGCTGGCGTCATCGCTACGAGCGCATCTGCCGCGCGATCGGCATCATCAAGGAAACGAACGAATGAATCGTGCCCTGCGCGCTGTCGCGCGCGGACTGTTCGCGCTCCTTCCGGGGCGCAGTGCGCTGCTGTACCGGCTCGCGAAGAAGTACATCGCGCGCTACGACGGCAACAACAACGCGGACATGAACACGAACGGCGAGCTGCTGTTCATGCGCGAGCGCCTTGCGCACGCGCGCGTCGTGTTCGACGTCGGCGCGAATCGCGGCGACTGGGCCGCGCGCGCACTCGAGATCAATCCTGACATCGATCTGCATTGCTTCGAGCCGAGCCGCCCCACGTTCGATGCGCTCGTCGCACGCGGCTTTCACGCGCGCCTGAATCGCTTCGCTCTCGGCGACAAACCCGGCGACGCGAGGATGTTCGTGCACGACGATTCCGGCACGAGCAGCCTCTACGACCGGCGCGGCGTCGAGCACTTCACCGCCACGGGCGAGGAGACGATTCAAGTCCGGACGGCCGACGACTATTGCGCCGAGGTGGGGATCGAGTCGATCGACTTCTTCAAGATCGACGTCGAGGGTCACGAGATGGCCGTGATGCGCGGAATGGAGAAACTCTTCCGCACCGGCCACGTGAAAGTCATCCAGTTCGAGTACGGCGGCACGAACATCGACGCGCACGTTCTTCTCAAAGACGTATGGGAGCTCCTCGAGCCACACGGCTATCGCTTTTACAAACTC
>DATKFO010000677.1:0-2269 GCA_035544355.1 Thermoanaerobaculia bacterium | reverse complement strand
CCCACCCGCCACCCGCTCAGGATGACACCTAGGATGACACCTCAAGTAAAGCTCTTCGGCCGGTCATCCAGCTTCCGCGACAGATCCGCCATCGCCGCAAGATAGATCGGCTCCTCCGCGCCGAGCTCGAGTGGCGTCTTCAATCCGGATGCGCGAATGGTCACGTGATTCGTATCCGCATCGACGAGGATCTCGTCGATCGCGGGCACCGCGATTTCGATCGGCTTGCCGCTTTCGACGACGACGCGTTTGTTCGTGCTGTGAATCGCCGTCGGTCCGCCCGCCACCGCTGCGGTGTAGAGGCAGTATTCGTTGAGCTTGAGCGCGACAGACGTTTCGCAGCGCGGTGCGTTGCGATGATCGATGCCGCGCAGGCGCTCGAATTGCGCTTCCGCGGACGTGTCGTTCGGCACGTCCTGATCGGTGATGCCAAAGCCTTGCTGGATCAGGCGCGCGACTTTGAGCTGCTCGTTGCCGAGGCGATCGTCGGCGAGGTAGTGCCAGAGAATCGTCGAGTAGATCGCGCGCTTCACCGCGACAGCGTCTTCGTTGATGAGACCCGCGGCTTCGCTCGCGCGATCCATCAGTGCCGCGACTTCGCCGGCACGCTCGGGACCGACGCGCGCGAGCGTCGAGAATCCGACGTGCAGCACGGTGCCGATCGCAGTGTCGGCCCACAGGCTGTACGGGAGATCGAGTTTCTCGTTCTCGCGCCACACGCGCTCGAGCGCTTCGTCGTTCGGATCCTCGCGCAGTTTTTCGAGCGACGTGTTGTATGTCGCGAGCAGCTCGCGATTGCGCGCGTCGCGCTCTTCGCGCTCTTTGCGAATGAGCGACTCGTGTTGCTTGATCGCGCGCCGCTTCTGTCCCGTGATGCCGAACGGAATCGCGATCAGGATCAGGCCGAAGATCACTTCGACCCATCCTGGTGCGCCTTTGTTCGCGACGACGGCAAAGCCCATCAGCGTGAACAGCGCGCCGGCGATCATCACGCCGAGCGTGATCCAGCCGCGGCGCGTGCCGTCGATCATCGACGACCAAAACGGCATCGCCGTAATCGATCGCGCCGGCGGCACCTCGGCAGCGCGAATCGAACGAATGTCCGCGCTGTAAAAAACCTCGGGACGATGCCGAACGAATTCGCCATCCGGTCCGGTGCTCAGCTCGGGATTGTCGTCGATGGAACGGAGCTCGCGGCGGCGGGTGACGGCGAAGCGGAAGAACGAACTGCCCAGCGATTTCTGCACTATGAAGCTCACGGCGCACTCAACGGTGCGTTTTCCGTGCCCGTGTCCAGGAGTGCGGTAGCCAAGCCACCGCTTTGTGATCCGGATCAGAAAGCGGTGGCTCCGTCGCCACCGCACTCCTAAACTTTCGGCACGACCCATCTTCCGTTGATGGACTCTGCCTCGAATGCGAACAGCTCGCGCATGACCTGGGTAGTCATCACGTCGCGCGGGGCGGCGTCGCGCGCGAGCGTGCCGTTTTGCATGATCAGCATGCGATCGCTGTACGCCGCCGCCCAATTCAAGTCGTGCGATGCAAAGACGACCGTGCAGCCGGTGCGGTCGACGATGCTGCGCAGCAGCGCGGAGAATTGCTGCACGTGCGAGATGTCGAGCGCGGCGAGCGGCTCGTCGAGCAGGATCAGGCGCGGCGTTCCCGCGAGGACGCGCGCGAGGAAGATGCGCTTGCGCTCGCCGCCGCTCATCTCGTCGAGATACCGCTCCGCCAAATGCTCCGCGTCGCAAACGGCGAGCGCCTTCGAAGCCTCGGCATAGTCGTTCTCGCCTTCCCACGCGAAGCGGCCGAGAAACGGTGCGCGTCCGGAGACTACGACGTCGATCGCGCGCATCGGGAACACCGGATCGGGATCCTGCGGCAGATAGCCGACCTGCTTCGCGTACTCCTTCGCGTTCCATTCCGCGATCGGCTTGTTGCCGAAAAGCACTTCCCCGTTTCGAGGAGAAAGCACGCGCGCGACGAGTTTCAACAGCGTCGACTTGCCGGAACCGTTCGGCCCCGCGAGTGCGACGAGGCTGCCTTCGCCGATCGACACGCTGACGTCGCGCACCGCTTCGACGTCGGCATACCCGTAGCTGACGCCGCGCAGCTCGAGCATCAGCGCGCTCTCCGCAGCAGCGAGAGGAAAAATGGGACGCCGAGGAGTGCGGTGAATGCGCCGATCGGCAGCTCGGCGGAGGTGACGATCACGCGCGATGCGATGTCGGCGCCGACGAGCAGAATCGCGCCGCCGAGCGCGCAGAGC
>DATKFO010000676.1:0-8168 GCA_035544355.1 Thermoanaerobaculia bacterium | reverse complement strand
GAGACGACGGCGGTCCAGCCGGCGGGGACGCCGGCGTTCCGGAAACCGCTCGTCATCCTCGGCGGCCACGCGCAGCGCGCACGCGATTTCGTGCTGCGTTTGAACGCGCCGGTTTACGCGGAGCCGCTCTCCGGCCTGCGCGAAGATCCCGCGCTGCAACCGCTGATGATCACGTCGGGCGAGCGGATGATCGCGCGCGGCAATTTCGATCGCGTAATCCGCATCGGCAACGTGCCGGCGCTGCGCTTCTGGCGCGATCTCGACGAAACGCGCACGGAGTTGCCGGTCACGCACTACAGCGATCTGCCGTTCCCCGGCCTCACGCGCGGCGAGCTGCATCCGATCGATGCGTTGCCGGATGTCGAGCCACTCGCGCGCGACGATGAATTTTTCGCGCGCGATCGTGAGCAGGCCGCACGCTTCGCGCAGCTTCTCGACGCCGAGCCGCAATCGGAGCTCGCGCTGCTGCGCGCACTCGACATCCCGCAAAACGCGCGCGTCTACCTCGGCAACAGTCTCCCGATTCGCGAATGGGATCTCGTCGCCTCGCGCGAGCCGCGCGGCATCACGATCGAGGCGAACCGCGGCGCGAACGGCATCGACGGACAGCTCTCGACATTCTTCGGCCAATGCGATCCCGCGCGCGAGAACATCTGCATCCTCGGCGATCTCACCGTGCTCTACGACCTCAACGCGCCGTGGATCGTGCCGCAGCTCGATGCAAACTTTCGCATCGTCATCCTCAACAATCGCGGCGGCCGGATCTTCGAGCGCGTCGCATCGCTGCGTGCGATGAACAAGCAATTGATTGTTAATGAACACGCGATCCGTTTCGATGCGTGGGCGCGCATGTTCGGCATCGAAGATCGCGTGACCGAGCTCGTGCCGGATCTCGAGGCCACGCGCCGCGTGTGGGCGCGCTACGACGAGTTATGGGCGTGATCACCGCGCTTCATGGATTTCTCGGACTCCCGCGCGATTGGGATTTCCTGCCGTTCGATGTCATCGCGCCGCCGCTCGATGCAATTCCACAAACCGGCGACACGCTCCTCGGCTACTCGATGGGCGGACGCCTCGCGCTACGCGCGCTGATCAACGGCGCGACGTATCAGCGCGCGGTGATCGTGTCGGCGGGCATTACCGTCGAACCGGGACGCGCGGAACGCGACGAGATTTGGGCGCGCCGCTTCGAAACGGAAGAGTGGTCATCGCTGATGCAAGCGTGGAACGCGCAGCCGGTGTTCGGTGGACACGCGCTGCAACGCGACGAACATGATTACGACCGCGCGGAGCTCGCACGTGCGCTGCGCGAATATTCGTCCGGCGTGCTCGAGCCTCTCGCGACGCGGCTGCACGAGATCACGATCCCCGTGCTTTGGATCGTTGGCGCCCTCGACGCGAAATACGTCGCCGAAGCGCATCACGCGATCGAGCTCCTTCCGAACGCCGAGCTGTTCCTTTGCGAAGGCGCCGGACATCGCGTTCCGTGGGAGCAACCCGCTGTGTTCGTCGATCGATTGCGCGCATTTCTCGAATGAAATACTGTCGCGCCATGGGTGAGATCTGGCGAAAACTGCACGATTTTGAAGACATCAAGTACGAGCGAACCGAAGACGGCATCGCGAAGATCACGATCAATCGCCCCGAGTCGCGAAACGCCTTTCGTCCGCTGACGGTCTCCGAGCTCAAGCAGGCGTTCGACATGGCCCGCGACGACTCGGAAATCGGCGTCGTGATCCTGACCGGCGAAGGCCCCGACGCGTTTTGCTCCGGCGGCGATCAGCGCGTGCGCGGCAAGGCGGGCTACGTCGATTCGAAGGGCGTGCCGCGCCTCAACATTCTCGATGTGCAGAAGCAAATTCGCAGCATGCCGAAGCCGGTCATCGCGATGGTCGCGGGCTACGCGATCGGCGGCGGTCACGTGCTGCACGTCGTGTGCGATCTCACGATCGCGGCGGAGAACGCGCGTTTCGGACAGACCGGCCCGCGCGTCGGCTCGTTCGATGCGGGACTCGGCTCGTCGTATCTCGCACGCATCGTCGGCCAGAAAAAAGCGCGCGAGATCTGGTTTCTCTGCCGGCAATACGATGCGAAGCAGGCGCTCGAGATGGGACTCGTGAACACGGTCGTTCCGCTCGAGCAACTCGAAGCCGAAACGTTGAAGTGGTGCCGCGAGATGCTCGAGCTCTCGCCGATGGCGCTGCGCTTTCTCAAGGCCGCGATGAACGCCGATTGCGATGGGCAAATCGGCCTGCTCGATTTCGGCGGCGACGCGACGCTGCTCTATTACCTATCCGAGGAAGCGCAGGAAGGCCGCAACGCGTACGTCGAGAAGCGCAAGCCCGACTTCAAGAAATTCACACGCTATCCGTGAACGCCTGGCTCCTCGCTGCGCGACCGAAGACGCTTTCGGCGGCCGTCGTGCCGGTGCTCATCGGTGCGACGCTGGCGTATCCGTCGATGATTTGGTGGGTGTTCGCGTGTGCGCTGTTTGGCGCGGTGTTCATCCAGATCGCGACGAATTTCATCAACGACGCACTCGACTTCAAGAAAGGCGCGGACACAAGCGAACGCCTCGGGCCGCTCCGCGTCACACAGGCAGGCTTGCTGAGCGCCGACACGGTGATGCGTGGCGCGTACGTTTGTCTCGTGCTCGCCGCAGCGTGTGGCGTGCCATTGATTCTGCGCGGCGGCTGGCCGATGCTCGCGATCGGGCTCACGTCGATGATCGCCGCGTATCTCTACACCGGCGGGCCGTATCCGCTCGCGTATCACGGCCTCGGCGAGCTGTTCGTCCTGATCTTCTTCGGCTTCGTCGCGGTCGGCGGAACGTTCTACGTGCTCACGCTGCATCTGATCCGCGACGCATTGATCGCCGGCTTCGCCGCGGGCTCACTCGCGATCGTGCTGCTCGCGATCAACAATCTGCGCGACGTCGAGACCGACACGCGCAGCGCGAAGAAAACGCTCGCCGTGCGATTCGGTCTGCGCTTCGCGCGCATCGAGATCGCGTTTTGCGCGCTCGCGCCGTTCGTCGCGGCGGTGATGCTCGGCTATCTGTGGACGCTGCTCGCGCTGCCACTCGCGCTGCTCGTGATGCAACGCGTGTTCACGTCAACGGGTGCTGCATTGAATCGCTCGCTTGCGATCGCGGGCGCGTTGCAGTGGGCGTTCGGGATCTTATGGGTTTGTGGATTCATCGCTACACGCTGACGCCGCGTGCGCGGCTCAGCGCGGTCGCGCGTCCCGGTGCGCGCGAGGGTGCGTTGCTGCGCGCCGATGATGGATTCGCGGACATTCATCCGTGGCCGGAGCTCGGCGATGCGCCGCTCGATGAGCAGCTCGCGCTGCTCGCGCGCGGCGAGACCACGCCGCTCACGCGCTGCTCGCTGCGCTTTGCCTCGCTCGACGCGGCTGCGCGTTCGCGCAGTGTGTCGCTGTTCGACGGACTCACGATTCCGGAGAGTCATTGGCCGGGTGCCGATCCACCGCCCGGCTTCGACACGGTCAAGATCAAGAATGTCGCGGTGATTCCGCCGAACGTGCGGCTGCGCATCGATTTCAACGCGACGCTATCCGCCGATGAATTCTTGCGGTTGGAACTGCCACGCGAGCGGGTCGACTTCGTCGAGGATCCGTGTCCGTACGATGCGCGGGTGTGGAACGAGCTGCGCGCGAAAACCGGACTGCGACTGGCGCTCGATCGCGGCGTCGCGACGGATGGCGTCGATGTGCTCGTGTGCAAGCCGGCGGTGCAGGAATCCGTTCCGACGGGGCGCGAAGTCGTCGTCACGTCATACATGGATCACCCGGTCGGACAATTCTTCGCGGCGTGGGTTGCGGCGACGCACGACGTGAGCTCGCGCTGCGGATTGATGACGCACGTGTTGTACGAATCGAACGAGTTCATCGAGCGCATTCGCGTCGACGGCATGCGGCTCGTTCCGCCCAGCGGCACCGGCATCGGCTTCGATGATTTGCTCGAGCAACTGCCGTGGAAGAAGCTCGCATGATCGACTGGCAAAGCGACGAGACGCATCTGCTGCTGAATCCGCGCATGCCGGCGGATGAGCGCGCGCGCCTCGAGCGGCTCGCCGCGCAATTCATGTTGCCTGCGCACGTGCTGCTCGCCACGTCGGGCACGACCGGCGCTCTGAAGTTGACGGCGTTGTCGAAGCAGGCGCTGCTCGCATCCGCCGCGGCGGTGAATCGGCATCTCGAATCGACGCGCGACGATGTGTGGCTCTGCGTGCTGCCTGCGTTTCACGTCGGAGGACTCGGGATCTACGCGCGTGCGCATCTGAGCGGCGCACGCGTGGTGACCGAGTGGGCGCCGGATGTGACGCTCGTCTCGCTCGTTCCGGCGCAGGTGAGCGATTTCGTGCGCGAGCCTCGCGTTGCGCCGCAACCGCTGCGCGCCGTCGTCGTCGGTGGCGGCGCGCTCGATCCCGCGGTCTTCGACGACGCGATCGCGCTGGGGTGGCCGTTGCACGTCAGCTACGGCATGACCGAGTGCTGCTCGCAGATCGCGACTGCGAGATGCTGCGATCCCGAGCTCATCCTGCTCGATCACTTCGAGGCGCGCGTCGAAGACGACGGCCGCCTCGCGTTTCGCGGCGCGTCGACGCTGACCGCGTACATCACCGACGACGGCGTCATCGATCCGAAGGTCGACGGCTGGTTCGTTTCCGAGGATCTTGGCTCGATCGAGGGACGCGTGTTGCGTGTTCGCGGACGCGTGGGCGAGTTCGTGAAAATCGGCGGAGAGTCGGTCGATCTGCAGCGCCTCGATCGAATTCTGTTCGAGATCGCAGGCGCACGCGCTGCGGTCGTCGCCGTCCCCGACGCACGGCTCGGGCACGTGATCCATCTCGTCGTCGAAGGTGACGGCGAATTCGCCGCAGCGTTCAACGAGCGCGTGCTGCCGTTCGAGCGAGCGCGCGCGGTACATCGCGTGCCATCGATTCCGCGGACGCCGCTCGGTAAGCTGATGCGCGCGAAATTGCTCGCCGCCATCGAATGACCTTTCTCGGCATCGTTCTTCCGTCGCTCGCCGTCACGTTTGCGGTACGGCGATGGATCGCGCCCGTGTCGTGGCGCATGACGGCGCTGTTTCTCGTGCTCACGCTCGCATTTCTGCACGGCGCCGTGTTTATGTCGAAGCTGCCGGTGCCTGTCGATGAAGTCGCGCGCGGCTATCCGTATCGCGGCGTGCTCGGCGACGTCGTCGCGAAGAATCCGCTGACGAACGACACGGCGCGGCTTTTTCTGCCGTGGATGCAGGTCGCGCGCGAGGAGTTGTTTCATTTCCGCGCGCCGCTCTGGAATCGCTACTCGTTCTCCGGCTACCCACTCCTCGGCAACGGCGAATCCGCGCCGTTCTCGCCAATTTTTCTCGCGACGTTGTTCGTACCGCTGCCGAAGCAGATCGTCGCGATGGCCGGACTGAAGATCTTTCTCGCGCTGCTCTTCGGATTTCTGTTCATGAAGCGCGAGGGCGCGAGCGATGCCGCGGCCGTGCTCGCATCATCGGCATTCGCGTTCTCCGTTTTCCAGACCGTCTACCTCTATTACTCGACGACCGCGGTCACCGCGCTCTTGCCGGCCGCGCTCTTTGCGCTCTTCTTCGCACTCGATCGCGCGAATCGCAGCGGCGTCGTTTTCGTAGCGATCATCGTCGCGACGTTGATGGCGAACGGACATCCCGAGAGCGTGCTGCACATCGCGATCGCCGCGGCAGTGCTGATGGCGATCGACCTGGCGTTCGCAACGGACAAGCGCGATTGGATGCGTCGCTTTCGGTTTCCGCTCGCGGGCGCGATCGCGGGCCTCGCGCTTTCTGCGCCGGCCTGGGTGCCGGTGCTCGAGCAGGTGTTCCGCAGCACGCGATACGCGGATCTCCATCGCGCCGCGCATGTGCTGACGTATCCGCTGACGATGCTGTGGGCAATGGCGATGCCGGCGGGGTTCGGCCATCCGGCACGGCACAATTGGAGTTGGGTCCTCAACTACTCAGTCGTGGCGTCGTCGTACCTCGGCGCACTCGTGACCGTTCTCGTCGCAACCGCCGCGGTCTCGCGACGAACGAGCAATCGCGATCGCGTGCTGATCGGCGCTGCACTCGTGCTCTGGCTGATCGCGATGAATTGGACTCCGCTCGGTCACGCGCTGAATCAGATTCCGCCGTTTTCGTTCACGGCGAACGACAAGCTGCGATTCGTCGCGCTGTTCATCGCGGCCGTCGTCGCCGCGCGCGTGGCGGACCGGATCAAGGTTGCCGAGGGGATTGCGGTGCTTGTGTTTGGGGCCGTGTTTGCGGGCGTTGCGGTGTACGCGTGGCGCACGCAGGTGCGGCTCGTTCAGCCGCTCGATCTCGCCGGCGCAGCGCTCGCGATCGGATTCGGAGTGCTGCTGCTCGTTCCGCGATTTCGGAGTTGGGCCGCGGTGCTCGCTGCCGCGTACACGATCGCGGAGCTCTTCATTCTCAATGCGAGCTTCAACTCGCTCGTCGAAGCGAAGTACTACCGTCCGGAGCTGCCGATCATCGAGGCGCTACGTCGCGCCGCGCCGAAGGAGCCGTTTCGTGTCGCCGCCTTCGACTGGATGTTCCTGCCGAATGCATCGGCGCTGTACGGTCTCGAGGACATCCGCGGGTCCGATCCGATGTCGTTCGACGGATACACGGAACTGCTGAAGAAGATCACGATCGACGATCCCTCGATCGATGTCGATCGCATCGGCAACGTCGACGATCCGCTGCTCGATGGGCTGAATGTTCGGTTTCTTCTCGCGGAGCCCGATGCGAAATTCAGCGGGCGATGGAAGCAGATCTACGCCGGACGCGACGGTGTGTTGTTCGAGAACACTCGAGCTCGGCCGCGGTTTTGGGCGGAGAATGCTGTCGTTCGCATCGACAGTGCGACTCCGGCGCGAATCACGTTGCGCATCGAAACGCCCGCGCCCGTCGCGATTTCTTCGAGTCAGATTGCATCGGGGTGGCGCGTGAAAATCAACGGTCGCGCAGTGGCTGCAAATCGCATAAACGACGTGTTTCTAGCATTTACGGCTCCTTCCGGCGTGTCTACGGCCGAGGTTGTTTATGCGCCGTGGAGCTTCTACGCGATGGTGCCGGTGTCGCTGTTGGCGGTGTTTGTGCTGTGCTTCCAAAATCGTGGAATAGCCCTGTGGGGAAGGGCGTTAGCGCGTGTCCCAACGGGGAAGTTTCGAGTCTTTGAAAATCGACGGTAACTGAATGCTGCACAGTGAGTTGTGCAGCAGTGAACAGCGTGGAATAGCGCCGTGTCGCGAGAGGTTAGCGCGGGTCCCTGAACGGGACTGGTTCTTTCGAAAAACGGCGTGCTCGACGATTCGTCGCAGCGCGGGTTGGAATAGCGAGGAGGGGCGGTTAGTTACACACGTTCCCGACGCGACGCCGAATGGCGGGCGCAGCCTCGAAGCAGTTCGATCTTTTCAACTCCTGAAAACACGCGAGTTACCGAGTCCGGGTCAACCGGAATGTGTTCGCACGCCGCGAGAGGCGAACGGAAACATTCCGCTTGACACGGACGAAGGGGGTCTGGCAATCTAACGCCCCTTTCGACGGAAGTCGGTTCTTTGACAACTGAATAGGATGACAAGACAGACAACGTGATTCCTTTCGAGAATCAGTTGTGCGCAGCAATGCGTGCAGCGATCCTCAAAGAATGTTCGTATCCAATATACGAACCGAATAACAAACATCAGTCGTTCACGATTGGTGTCAGATATCAGACTTCAAAGTTGAAGCGGTCGCAAGGCCGCACAGTTAAACTGGAGAGTTTGATCCTGGCTCAGAATGAACGCTGGCGGCGTGCTTTACACATGCAAGTCGAGCGAGGCGGGTAGCAATACCTAGTCGAGCGGCGAACGGGTGAGTAACGCGTGGATTATCTGCCCTGAGGTGGGGAATAACCCGGGGAAACTCGGGCTAATACCGCATGATACCGTGAGGTCAATGGGGGCTCGCAAGAGCTCTCGCCACAGGAGGAGTCCGCGTCCGATTAGCTAGTTGGTAGGGTAATGGCCTACCAAGGCGACGATCGGTAGCCGGCCTGAGAGGGTGATCGGCCACACTGGAACTGAGACACGGTCCAGACTCCTACGGGAGGCAGCAGTGGGGAATTTTGCGC
>DATKFO010000675.1:0-7876 GCA_035544355.1 Thermoanaerobaculia bacterium | reverse complement strand
TCTCGGATCGCCACCGGGCAGACCTTGCCGTTCGCACCTGTCCACGATATCGGCAGCGGCTCGATCTGAAGGCCGTCAACGCCTACGACGCCAAAGCCTTCGTTCAGCAGATAATGCGCCAGCGTATAACCGGCTGGCCCGAGGCCGACGACGAGGACGTTGCGACCGTTGTACGGCCGCATGTGCGGGCGGTGGACGTTGAGCGGGTTCCACCGCGTGAGCAGCTGGTAGATCTCGAGCCCCCACGGGAGCGCGAGCGTCTCGGTGAGCACGCGCGTCTCCACCTGCGGGATGTTCACGGGCTCCTGCTTCTGGAAGATGCAGGCCTTCATGCAGTCGTTGCAGATGCGGTGGCCCGTGCCGGGGCACATCGGGTTGTCGACGATCACGAGCGCCAGCGCGCCGATGGGATCGCCTTCGTCCGCGATCTCGCGCTGCGACATGCGCGCGTCGGTGAGCTTGAAGCCGTCGCGCTTGCGGAAGTGATGCGGATCGCCGCCGAAGCGCACGTCGTCGATCGGCGCGGTCGGCACGAGCCGGTCGAACACGAGCGGCTGCGGCAGTCGGAACGACGTCCACCCGGCGAAGCGCCCCTCTTTCCAACCGACGGCGGCCCATTCGGCGAGGAGATCGAGATCGTCTTTCGCGGAGCCGGGAGATTCCTTCTCGCGATCGAGCAGGCGATTCACCGTTAGCGCGAGCGCGAGCTCGGGATCATCGGCGTGCGCATCGAGGAGATTCGCCGCGGCGGACACATCGCGCTCGACTTTCTGCACTTTCGCGACGCGGCGGCTGACGAAGTCTTTCTTCAACCGTGCGACTTGCGCATCGCGCACCGCGCGCGACTTCAGCGCGGCGACACCTGGGTCGATGTGGAAGAGCTGCGTCAGGAAGAGCGCGAGCTCGCGCGCGACCGCGATCAGCAGCGCGGATTCGTCGGGCGACGTGAGCTCGATGCCTTGGCGATAGGCATCGAAGCGGCGGAAGAGATCCGCATCGTGCTCTTCGACGAAGCGGTCGAACGCGCCGGCGAGATCGCGGAGCCGCGCGTAGTCGTTGAGGTCGGCGTAGGAGAAGCCATCGATTCCGAGTTTCACTTCCGGCGAATGTAAACGATCTTCTCCGCGGATGCGTGAACAACGCCGTCACGATCGACGAGATCGACGGGGTACGTGCGATCGACAGGCTCGCCACCGGCGGTCGCGGCGCGGATCGCATCGATCTCCGCATCGTCGATGCGGAACGTCGCGAAGAGCGTCGACCGCCCCGGTTTGCGGAAGCGGATCGACGCCGATTTGTCCCACACGACGTACTCGGATCCGAGGATGTGGATGAGCATGATCATGTAGATCGGATCGATCGAGCCGTAGAGACTGCCGCCGAAGATCGTGCCGACGTAATTGCGCGAGCGCCACGAGAGCGGCAACTTCACGCGCACCTCGCGAAAGTCAGATGCGATGTACGCGATGCGCGCGCCGGTGCCGCGGTACGCGGGGAAGAGGTTGAAGCGCCAGCGGAGTGTGCGGGAGTGCCAGGATTCGGGCATGGTTACCAGTTACCGGTAACGCCTCAAAGCAGCCCCGTCAAAATCAAATCCGCCACCTGATCCGCCTGTCCGCCGAGGTTGTAGTCTTTCTCGGAGAGCATCCATGACGTGACCATCTCGTCGAGCACGCCGAAGATCGACTTCGCGACGAGCTGCGGGTGCACGTTGCGGCGGAACACGCCTTCGGCCTGACCGTACTCGACGATCTTGCGGATCATGTTCAGGTAGTCCGCGACTTCCTGCTGCGAGAGGAGGCTCATGAACTTCAGGCTGTGGCGCAGCTCGACTTGCGAAACGACCGCGAGCGCGCGATCGCGCCCCAGTGTCTCGAGATGGTGGCGAATCGCAACCCGCAACCGCTCCTCGGGACGCGTCACGTTCGCGAGCTGCCGCTCCAGCGACTGCAAGTAGCTGCGCGTGTGATCGCGGAAGATCGTGATCAGCAGATCTTCCTTCCCATCGAAGTAGAGATAGATCGTGCCGTCCGCGACGCCGGCGGCCTTCGCGATCTGCGCGACCTTCGCGTTGAAGTAGCCGAACTCGGCGAAGACGTCGACGGCGGCGCGGAGGATGCGCTCGCGTTTGGAGGTGCCGCTGAATGCTGTTTCGGTGGGTTTGGTGGTGACGGCCATTGCTGAATGAATGGTCATTCAGTCAGCGTGAAGTGTCAAGCGGAGACGCGCGACGAAGTCTTCATCCCTCTCCACGCGCGTCTTCCCATCGATGATCGCGAACACCTCATCGCGCGTCATCGACGACGACACCGGATAGATGTGCACGTGCAGATGCGGCGTCAGGATTCCGAGCTTTAGGATGATCGCGCGCTCGGCGCCGGTGAGCCCGAGGATCGCGCGCTCCGCGTCGTGCCACATGCGCGCAATGTGCAGCCACTCGTCGACCGGAAGCGAGGACGCGTTCTCGATGTGCGTTTTCGCGACGACCATCGCATGTCCGCGCACCGACCAATCGTCGTGCAGCACGACCCACACGCGCTCGTCTTCGAACACGATTTCGCCGACGCGCGTGACGTCTCTGCAGAAAACGCACGACATGCGCTGACTATAATCCGCCGCCGATGCGAATGATCCGACTCGGAAGAACGAACGTCGAAGTCCCCGCGGTGAGCCTCGGCACGTGGGGTCACGGAGGTCCGAGCGTCGCGCCGGGCGGCGTGCCGGTCGGCTGGACGGGTCACGACGACCAGCTTGCGAAAGACGCGTTGCTCGCCGCGTATCGCGCCGGCATCACGCATTGGGACACCGCCGACGCGTACGGCAACGGCCACGCCGAGCAGCTCATCGGAACGATGTGGAACGACGTTCCGCGCGCCGAGATCTTTCTCGCGACGAAGTTCGGCTACGTCTACGGCTCCGCAAATCATCCGTACGATCCGAAGTTCATGCGCGCGCAGGCCGAGGGGTCGCTGCGCAATCTGGAGGTCGACGTGATCGACCTCTATTACTTTCATCACTGCGATTTCGGCCCGAACGGCGAGTACTTCGACGGCGCGCTCGAGACCATGCATCGCCTGCGCGACGAAGGAAAGATCCGTTTCATCGGCATCTCCGATTGGAACGGCGGCCGGATCATGAAGTACATCGCGCGCGCAAACGCCGACGTCGTTCAGCCGTACCGCAATGTCGTCGACGACGATTACGAATCGAGCGGCCTGAAAAAATACGTCGACGATCACGATCTCGGCGTCGCGTTTTTCTCCCCGCTGAAGCACGGCCTGCTCCTCGGCAAGTACGACGCGCCGGTCACATTCGAAGAGGGCGACTTCCGCAGCGGCATCCCTGACTTTCGCGACCCCGTCGCGATCCAGCGCTACAAAGATGCTGCGAACGCGATGCGGCAACGTTTCGCGAATCATCGTGAGCCCGTGCTGCACGCGCTCGTCGGCGCGTTGCTCGCGGACAATCCGACCGCATGCGTACTCCTCGGCCAGCGCAATCCGAAGCAGGTTGAAGCCGCATCGCAGGCGGGTGACGGATTGAGTGTGGAAGAAGTGGCGGAAGTGCGGCAGTGGTATCGGCCGTAACTGACCCATAATTCGCACACTCCCATGCTCGACTCCGGTACGCGGCTCGGGCCGTATCGCATCGACGCGCAGATCGGCGCCGGTGGAATGGGCCAGGTCTATCGCGCGCGTGATACGCGGCTCGATCGCACCGTCGCGATCAAAGTCCTTCCCGCCGATCTCGCACGCTCCGCGCAACTGCGGCTCCGCTTTGAGCGCGAAGCGAAGGCCATCTCGTCGCTGAATCATCCGAACATCTGCACGCTCCACGACGTCGGCGAAGCGGACGGCATCGACTACATCGTCATGGAGTACCTCGAAGGCGACACGCTCGCCGATCGCGTGGCGCGCGGGCCGATGCCGATCGACCAGGTGCTGCGCTACGGCATCGAGATCGCCGACGCGCTCGAGAAAGCGCATCGCAGCGGCATCGTGCATCGCGATCTCAAACCATCGAACGTCATCATCACGAAGGGCGGCGCGAAGCTCGTCGACTTCGGACTCGCGAAACGCTCGCTGCCGATCGCGGGCGTCGCGCACTCCACGACGCAGGACCTCGCGCAGTCGCTGACGAGCGAGGGCGCGTTCGTCGGCACGTACTACTACATGTCGCCCGAATCGTTCGAAGGCGTCGAGGCCGACGCGCGCACCGACATCTTCGCGTTCGGCGCGGTGCTCTACGAAATGGCGACGGGCAAGCGCGCATTCGACGGCGGCTCGCGCGCGAGCCTCATCGCGCAGATCGTCGCCGGACAGCCGAAGCCGATCTCACAGATCCAGCCGCACATCCCCGCTGCGCTCGAGCACGTCGTCGCGAAATGCATCGAGAAGAACCCCGACGAGCGCTGGCAGAGCGCGCACGACGTCAAGAGCGAGCTCGAATGGGTCCGAGATCGCCTCGGCACCGAAGACGCGCTGCGGCCGAAACCGGCCACGCACATTCCGCTCGCCATCGCCGCAATCCTCGGTGCACTCGTCGCCTCGATCGCGATGTACATCGCGCGTCCGCAGTCGCCGCCGCGCATCACGCGCAGCGTGCTCGCGCTTCCGCTCGGCGCGCGCTTTCGCATCCTCGGAACCAGTGCGCTCGCGGTGTCGCCCGACGGCAGCCGCATCGTCTACATCGGCGAAGCGGACAACGACACGAGCCTCTACATGCTGCGGCGCGATCAATTTGCGCCGGTGCAGATTCCGGGGACGCGCGGCGCGCGATCGCCGTTCTTTTCGCCCGACGGCCAGTGGCTCGCGTACGCGCAGAGCCAGAAGATGAAGCGCATCCCGATCGATTTCGCGAGTGCGCCTCTGACGATCTGCGATGCGCCAAACGTGATCGGCGCATCGTGGGTCGGCGACACGATCTGGTTCGTGCCCGGATTCAGCGACGGCGTGTGGAGCGTGCCCGCATCAGGCGGCGAACGAAAGCTCGTCGTGAAGCCCGATGCCGCACGTCGCGAGCGCGCGCTGCTCTGGCCGCAACTGCTGCCTGGCGGAAAATCGATCCTGCTCACGATCTGGACCGGCGCACCCGCCGAACAAAACCGCATCAGCGTCTGGAATATCGAGAAGCAGACGATGACGACGATCCAAAACGGATCGTCGGCGCGCTACTCACCGAGCGGTCATCTGCTCTACGCGCGTTCCGGCTCGTTGCAGGCGGTGCCGTTCGACGCAAAATCACTCCGCACGACCGGCGCACCGCGTACCGTGATCTTCGGCGTCGCCAGCGGCTTCAACAACTACGAAGCGCACTACGCGCTCGCCGCCGACGGCACGCTCGTCTACGTGCCGGGCACGCTCACCGCGACGCCGCGCACGCTGCGCTTCATCGATACGAACGGCATCGAGACGAACGCCGTTCCGACCAAACGGAGATACGCGAATCCGCATCTTCTCCCCGACGGCCGGACGGTGATCCTGACGCTTGAGGAGGAGACGTACAACATCTGGATGCTCGATCTCGATCGCGACCTCACCACGCGCGTGACGTTCTCCGGCGACGACCGCTCGCCGCTGCCGTCGCCCGACGGAAGGCAGATCGCGTTCGTCTCCGGCCGCACCGGCACGCTGCAGATCTTTCTCAAGTCGCTCGAGTCGAGTGCGCCCGAGGTGCAACTGACGTCGTGTCCCCGCGGCTGCTATCCGAACTCGTGGACGCCCGACGGCAAATCGCTGCTCTACGTCGAAGTCACGAACGAATCCGACGAGACCGACATCAAGATGATGCCGATCGAGCCGCGCGGCGAGCCGCATCCCGTGATCGCCACGGAGTTCGACGAAGGACGCGCGCAACTCTCGCCCGACGGATCGCAGCTCGCCTACGCCTCGAACGAATCGGGCGAATACGAGGTCTACGCGCAAGGATTTCCGAACGGCCGCAAAGTGCGCGTCTCGACGAGCGGCGGCAACACGCCACGCTGGAGCTTCGACGGCCGCCATCTCTACTACAGCGCGAAAGAAGGCGTGATGGTCGTCGACCTCGACGCCGGCCACGTCTCCAAACCGCGCATTTTCATCGCCGGCCGCGTCGACAGCTACCAACCCACACGCGACGGCCGCGTCCTCATCGTCCGCGCCGACCCGCAGCAAACCGTGAGCAGCGTGCTGCATCGCGTGGAGGGATTTGACGAGGAACTGCGGCGGCGCGTGAAGGCGCAGTAAAGCAACCGCGAATGCGTTCTCTGGAGTGCGTCGGCCATGCCGCCGCTTTGGGTAGCGTGTTCGGGTCGCGAGGTTGCGAGATCACGCGGTGCGCAAAAATCGGCGGACTATAAGTCCGCCGTCCAGTTGGTTTGAGACGGCAGACGTCCAAATCAGCTTTGCTCAAAACGTAGGACAGGCTTCAGCCTGTCCCTGGTGTGCCGCAGGCGCGGTCCTAAGGCCCGCCGTCGTCTCGCCGCCGAAACGCGCGGGGCGCCGAGGTAAGATTGAACCTGTGTCGCAGCGCAAAGTGACCGTTCGGAAGTTTCGAGTCGGCGACGAGCCTCAGATCGATGAGGACGTGCTGCGGATGACGCACGCGGAGCGGCTGGCGCTGCAGTGGGAGATCACGAAAACGTCATGGTCGCTCAAGAGCGGAACTTCGGATGAACCGCCATTTCGAAGAGATGTTGCGCGCGTTGTTCGCCGCCGAGGCTGAGTTCCTGATCATCGGTGCGCAGGCCGTCGCGGCATATGGGCACGTTCGCGCGACGAAAGACATCGATCTCTGGATTTCGCCAGATTCAATAGCCCGCGAGACCGCGCAGTCCTTCGGAACGCCGTCGTCTCGACGGCTGGCCCGGCGGTGTCTCGCCGCCGAAACGCGCGGGGCGCCGAGACGGCGCCCCGCCAGCCGGCGGGACGCCGGCGTTCCTACGGAATCGCGAGCTCGTGCTTCTCCGGATCGAACACGATCACCGTGCCGCTCACGCGCGGGAATCGCTCCTGGATCTCCACCGTCGTCACGTTCGGATCGCCGCTGCCGGGTTCACGGAACGCGTGATATTCGCGCGGCGAGTCGCTCGTGCTGAAGCGCTCGAACCAGATGCGGTCGCGCTTGCGGATCGTCTGAAACGTTCCGGTCAAGACGACCATGTCGTTGTCGTCGATCGCGACGCTGTATTTGCCCTGGTAGTTTTCGAGGCGCGGGTACTCCTCTTTCTGCCAGCGCTCGAACAGCAGGATCCACTCCGCCGGCCAGGTCCCGCCGTAGCGCACGGTCGGCATGTTGTACATGAGGCGCTCGAGGATCGCGTCTGCGTGCTTCTTCACGTCGTCGTAATCGAACAGATCGATCGTCGATCCCGCGGGCGCGAGGTAGAGCATGTGATCGTGATCGATGAGACGCATCATCGGCCGGATGTGAATCTCGAAACACGTTTGGCGATTGGGGATGTCGTCCGGATCGACCGTGACTTTGTGGCTCATGGTGTCTCCTGGTAGTCGCGGTCGTAGACGACGCTGACTTGATCGACCGTGATCTCCTTCAACACGTCCGATGCTGCGTTCTTGCGCTCGCTCTCGTATTGCGCGTTCGGCTTGTCGCAGACCACGGCGATCTTCCACGCCGCACCGGTGTGCTTCTTCGCGAGATACGCGAGCTCGGTCGTGGCATCGATGTCCGCAGTCACCTTCGGCTCGTGGTGACCTCCGTGATCGCCGAGGCCCCACACGGCGAAGCGATCGACCTCGTATTTCTTGCGGAATGCTTCGTCGTTCGGCGCGAGCGCCATCGATGCGGGGTAGATGAACACGCGGCCGCTGTAGTTGTAGTCGGGGAAGACGGGCAGCCCTTCGAGTCGGACGTGCGCGGTCGCGAACGTCGCATTCGG
>DATKFO010000674.1:0-6189 GCA_035544355.1 Thermoanaerobaculia bacterium | reverse complement strand
GCGACGTCGCGACGCTGAGCACTCCGACGCCGGCGCACGTCACCCAGAAGAGAATCGTTGCCGCGCGAAACGTGCGGCGCCGGCCGACGTACTCCGACGCGAAGTGGAACAGCGCGGCGGGAATGAGCGACGCGAAGAGGTGGCCGATGCGCGCCCAAGTGAGCGCAATCGAGGCGTCGCGCGACGCGTACATCAGTGCGAAGCACGCGAGCCAGCCGGTGGTGGCGAGCGTGACGGCGAAGAAGAGCGTGCTCGCGCGCGACGCGCGTCCGCGCACGAGAATGATCGTGCCGGCGAACAAAATCACGATCGCCGCAAATGCGTTGGCAAGCGTCAACGGCGCGGCGAGGTAATCAGCCGACTGGAAGAGGCGCTGAAGAATGGGCACGGGTCGGTGCCCATTCTAAGGCCGAATCCCACGGCTCCCAATCCTGAGCGAGCGTTCGCGAAGCGAACGTGAGTCGAAGGATCAACGGAGCCAGCATAAAGTGCGCACGAGGACGAAGCCACATGCCTCATGCACGCGTCGCGCTGGGCTCCGATTGACCCTCGACTCGCTACGCTCGCTCGGGGTTGCGATGCCGAACTTCGGCGAGCCGCGCGAGCGCGAACGCTGCGATGGACATTTCGACGTCGCGCACGGCGATATCGAAGAACCGTCCGGTAGTCAACAAGTTGACCGCGATCGCGAGCAGCCACACCATCACGACGTAGGCGGCGATGCGTGTGAGTCCCGCGAGCAGCGCAAGGCCTGCGATCATTTCGATGACGCCGAAGATGCGCATCAGCACGGGCGCCGAGATCGGGATGACTTTCGTTGCGAGCGGGCTGAGGTACATCTCCCAATCGGCGAGGATGTTGAAGAATTTGTCGAGTCCCGCGAGAAAGGCGGCTGCGCCGAGGCCGATGCGGAGTGCCCAGTAGGCGGGATTGAGGCGAGGGTCCATGCGAGTTGTTCCTCCTGTTCGCAATGGAGTCGCGGCGGGCGATTTGGTGACAGCGTGTCACCTTTTTCGTGATCGCGACTCTAATCAGTCGACATGCCACTGCCTGATCTGAAAGCCACACCAAGCGTGCTCACCGACGAAGACGTCGTGCGTCGCGTGATCGACGGCGAGACCGCGTTGTTCGAGATCGTGATGCGCCGTTACAACCAGCGGATCTATCGCGTGGTGCGCGCGATCGTGCGCAACGATGACGATGCCGAGGATGTGATGCAGCAGGCGTATGTGAATGCGTACGAACACCTGCGGCAATTCGCGGGCGGCGCCAAGTTTTCGACGTGGCTGACGCGCATCGCGATCAACGAAGCGCTCGCGCGCGTGCGCAAACGCGGACTGCATGCAGTCGATGAGAACGAGATGATGGAGATCGAATCGAACGAACCCGATCCGGAACGCCTCGCCGCAGCCTCAGAGCTTCGCGAAGTCGTCGAGTCGGAGATCGCGTTGCTGCCCGATGCGTATCGCACCGTGCTCATGCTCCGCGAAGTCGAAGGCCTCAGCACTTCCGAAACCGCCGAATGCCTCGGCGTCAACGACGACGTGATCAAAACGCGGTTGCATCGCGCGCGCTCGATTCTGCGCGACAACCTTTATCGTCGCGCGGGGCTGACGTTCGAGGGAGTGTTCCCGTTCGGGAACGCGCGTTGTGATCGGGTGGTGGCTAACGTCTTCACGCGCATCGGCAGGTAATCCCGAGGACGAAGCCACAGGCATCGTGCGCGCTTCGCGCTGGGCTCCGTTGACCCCTCGACTCGCTGCGCTCGCTCGGGGTTCCCCCTTGATTACCAACCCCGAACCGGCCGCCACTCCCCCGCCACCTGCCCGCCCGCGAGCACGGTATACGTCTCGTAGAGTGCGGACGTGAGGCACGAATGATTCGGGACGATGCGCACGCGCGTTCCGACCGGCACATGCATCGACGTCACGACCTTCCCGTGCTCCTGCGAGAGCGCGACGATTTTCATCGGCAGCGGGTTGAGATCGAGGTCGCAGACGAGGCCGTAGCCGCATTGCGGATCGATGTGATCGGGACCGGCGTCCTTCGACAACGCGAGCGCGCCGGCGTCGAGGATCAGCGCGTTGCGCTCGGGGTACGAGCCGACGACGCTCGCGAGCACCGACACTGCGCACTCGGAACGCGCGCACGAGCCGAGGGTTGATTGGAACGCGTCGAAGAAGACGTAGTTGCCGGGGCGCACTTCGTCGCATTCGTCGAACTCCGCGACGGAACACGTCGGCGTGGAGCCGATGCTGCGCGTGATGTCGCCGAGTCCAAGCAGCGCGCGGAAGCGCGTGAGCGACGCTTGTTCCTCGGCGGCGATGAGGCGCACTTCGTCAATGCCCGCCGCGTTGTACGAGTGTCCCGCGTGTGTGATCAGTCCCTGAAAACGCGCAGACTCCGAACGCGCGAGTGCGAGCGCGAGGCGCACGCTGTCGGGGCTGTCGGGATCGACGCCGGCGCGGTGATAGCCGCAGTCGACTTTCAGCGCGACGTCGAACACGAAGCCCGATCGCTCGATCGCACGCAGCGCTTCTTCGCTGTCGATGAGGATGCTGAAGCGCTCGATGCGCGCCGCGATCGCGGCCGCGCGCGGCAGTTTGTTTTCGACGATCGGCACCGCGTACGTGATGTCGCGAAAGCCGGCGTCCGCGAACGCTTCGGCTTCGGCGAGTGTCGATACAGTGATCGGTCCCGCCGCGCCGCCGTGCTGCATGCGCGCGATCTCGATCGTCTTGTGCGTCTTGACGTGCGGTCGGAACGCGACGCCGGCCGACTGCGCCTTCGCACGCATCCGGTCACAGTTTTGGTGCACGACGTCGGCATCGACGAGAAACGCGGGTGTGGCGAGCTCGGTTAGCATCGAATGGTGCGCAAGATTATCCACATCGACATGGACGCGTTCTACGCGTCCGTCGAACAACGCGACGCGCCGGAGCTGCGCGGCAAGCCGGTGATCGTCGGCTGGCCGGGGCAGCGCAGCGTCGTTTGCGCGGCGTCGTACGAGGCGCGGAAGTTCGGCGTGCACTCCGCGATGCCGGCGTCGCGCGCGAAGCGTCTTTGTCCCGACGGCATCTTCGTCGCGCCCGATTTCGAGCGCTATCGCGCAGTGTCGAGTCAGATTCGCGTGATCTTCGAGCGCCACACGCCGCTCGTCGAGCCGCTTTCGCTCGATGAGGCATATCTCGACGTCACGCAAGAGCTCACGGGCATTCCGACCGCGACCGAGACCGCGGAGATGATCCGTCGCGAGATCCGCGAAGAAACGCATCTCACCGCATCCGCGGGCGTCGCGCCGAACAAGTTCCTCGCGAAGATCGCGTCCGATTGGCGCAAGCCCGACGGACTGTTCGTGATCCGTCCGCATCAGGTCGAAAAATTTCTCGTCACGCTGCCGGTGCGCAAAATCCCCGGCGTCGGCAAAGCGACGGAAGCGGTGCTCACCGACATGGGCGTCGCGACCGCCGGCGATCTCCATCGCTTCGAAGCCGAGGAACTCGTGAAGCGCTTCGGCAAATGGGGCACGCGCCTCTGGGAGCTCGCGCGCGGCATCGACGAGAGCCCCGTCGTCCCGTCGCGCAAACGCAAATCGTGGTCGAGCGAGAACACGTTCGCGAACGACATCACGCGCGCCGAAGTCGAGACCTGGATTCGCGAGCAGGCGGAGTCTCTCTGGGAGCAGCTCGAAAAGAAAGGCCTGCGCGGCCGAACGGTGACCGTGAAACTGCGCACTCCCGATTTCAAAACCGCCACGCGCCAACTCACGCCACCCGACATTCCGTCGAGCGCAGACGACCTCGCGAAGATCGGTATCACCCTCCTCGACCGCTTCGATTTCGCCGCGGACGCAAAGTACCGCCTCGCGGGGATCGGGTTGTCGAAGTTCGACGATGAGGATGATGACGAGGAACGCGATGAAGAGCCGACGCTGTTCAATAACAGCGGGTAGGAGTTTGTGACCTCATGTCACACCTTGAAAGAGGTCACAATGAAAGAATCGCGTCACCCCTACCTGCAGAGAACTCGCAGACTGTTCCGGACCAGAAAGCATGACGAGTCGGAGATCGCGGGTTATATTCACGCCTTTACTCAATCATCCGATCGCGTACGTCAGATCATCTTCGTCATTACGACGTTCTGCATCCTAATTTTCGTCGCGAACTGGAATACGAATCCCGCGAGTTGGGCGCGCTCCCGTATGCGGAAAGCCGTCGAACAGGAGCTGCTGCGCAGGACCACACCGATGCCATCCCAGCGGCTTCCGACTGATCGCCAGCAGGCGCTTCAGGCTATCTACAATGAACAGGTGTTGCGGTACTACCCGCAAAAATATGTCGAGGACGTACTGCTTATCGAAATTCCTGCCGTCGGGATCAGCACTGACGTCAATGAGCTCGGAATCCTCGGCGGGGTGTCACTCTGGCTGATGATGTTCATCCTGCTCCGCGCATTGAAACGCCAGCACGAGAACCTGTATCTATCGATCTTCAAGATCCGCCGACTGTTCGAACGCGACGGCCAAAACGCCGACGGCGAAAGCAGAGCCAACTATCTCTATCACTCATTGGCAATGTCGCAAGTGCTCAGCACACCTCCGACACTGGCGCGATGGGAAATTCAACGCGGCCAGCAGCATGTCCGGTTTCTCCTCAAATTGACGTTCGTCGTTCCGGCTGCGCTCCAGGTCTGGGTCGCGAGCTCGAACTACCTCACGGCAAATGTTCCGCGCTTCTATTTCGGACGCATGCCGACGTGGAAACTGGGATCGCAGTTTGCTCTGGCTCTCTTGCTGTTTCTATTCGGATTCGCTTGCTTTCTCTACTCGCGAGCCATCGACAAACGCTGGCGCGGCGTGTTTTTCTTGATCAATCCCGGACACAAGGCGATGCAGGCGGCTCCGTGGGCGGTTTGGGTAAAACTGCGGAGCCGCTGGTCGCGCGGCGAAAAGTCACTTCGCCTCGAGCTCGAGAATGCGCTGAGGACCGATCGAGTCCTAGGCGGAACAGCCGACGCAGGATGCACGGAGATCCAAATCGTTGAAAGACTTGCCTGGCCCGATCTCACCCGCAAGACATTCCGAACCGGATCTCATCACCTCATCAAGGCCGCACGCGCGCATGCGCTTCGCTGGTGCAGCGATAACGGACATCATTACATCGAGATGCAAGAGTTCACGATCAAGTCTCGTCGCCTTGCCGACAAGGTGCTGAAGGTTGAGATGGCGTGGAGGTTCAAAAGCACTCCGAGGCGACGCCAGGGGGAAAGATCCGCTTAGAATGCGCGCCGCATGAACATCAAACCAATCTCAGTTGCTCAATACGGCATCGGCCCGATCGGCGCGGAGATCGCGCGGCTGCTGCTCACGAAACCGTGGGTGAAGCTCGTCGCGGCGGTCGACATCGATCCCGAAAAGATCGGACGCGACCTCGGACAGGTCATCGGACTCGGGCGCGACACCGGCGTGCTCGTCACCGGCGAGCTCTCCGTGAAGCCCGACGTCGTCTGCCACTCCACCGGCTCGCGCCTCCGCGATGTCTCCGCACAGCTCCGCGATCTCCTCGGGCGCGGCTGTCACGTCGTGTCCACGTGCGAAGAGCTCTCCTTTCCGCTCGATCGCGAGATCCGCGAAGAGCTGACGCACGTCGCGCGCTCGCAGAACGTGACGCTCCTCGGCACCGGCGTCAATCCGGGCTTCGTGATGGACAAACTCCCGCTCACCATCACGTCCGTCTGTCAGGACGTGAAGTCGGTCGAGATCATCCGCATCCAGAACGCGTCGACGCGCCGCGAGCCGCTCCAGAGGAAAGTCGGCGCCGGCATGACCGTCGACGAATTCCGCGCCGCCGTCGCGTCGGGCAAGATCAAGCACATGGGACTCAAAGAGTCGCTGATGATGGTCGGCAACGGGCTCGGCGTCGAGTTCGAGAGCGTCACCGACGAAGTGATCGAGCCGATCGTCGCCGACCGCGAGATCGTCACGCAGTACCTGAAAGTCGCGCCGGGACAAGTCGCCGGCGTGCACCAGACGATCTACGGACGCGGCCGCATCGACGTGAGCCTCGAGCTGCGCATGTACGTCGGCGCCGAAGCCGTCGCAGCCGATCGCGTGATCGTGCGCGGCGTCCCCGACGTCGAGATGGAGATCAAGCACGGCGTCCACGGCGACCGCGCCACCGCGGCCATGGT
>DATKFO010000673.1:0-2790 GCA_035544355.1 Thermoanaerobaculia bacterium | reverse complement strand
CCGGGCCAGCCGCCGGGACGGCGGCGTTCCGAACATCTCTTCTTCGTCGACTGGGAGATGACAGACATCGGCGACGCCGCGTGGGACGCCGCGTCGGTGTTGCAAGGCTACGTCTCGTGGTGGATCGCGAGCTTGAGCGCGACAGCCGATGGAACGATCGAGCAGCGCGGCAATCCGATCGAGAGCGTGCAGCCGGCGATGCGCGCGTTCTGGGATGCATTCGGCGCGCGCGATGACGTCGTTCGCGTCGCCGCGTACACCGGCGCGCGATTGCTGCAGCACGCATACGAATCGATGGCCATCGCACCCGCGCTCACGCCGCACGCGCTTTGGGAAATGCAGGCGGGCGTGAACGTGCTCGAGTCGCCGCAGCAGGCGGCGAAGGATCTGCTCGGAATCGCATGAGAGAGCTGCTGCGCGCGATCGTCATCCATTCGCCCGCCGAGTATTCGCTCGCGGGCGAAATCATTCGCGTCGCGCCGTTCCACTTCGCGAACGCCGAGCCGCCGCTCGTCGCCGATCTGCGCATGCGCCTCTACGATCGCGCGTACTGCCGTGAGCTCGGAACACCCGCGATCAAGGCGCACGTCGTCGACAACATGACCGACGTGTTGTCCGCCGCGAACGCAACGCGCGAACGCTGGGATCGCGGCTGGATCACCTCGCACATCGACGCACGCGGACGCCTCGTCGCGCACAAGCGCGGCCTCACGCACATCGCGCCGCCCGGACGTTTCACGAACGACGGCGCGGTGCTCCTCGAACGCGAACAACGCGACGCCCAACCCGGCTTCTACATCGCCCTCGGCGAGGAGCCCGTCGATCACGCACAAACCGAGATCCGCATGACGCGGATGTACTTCCACGTCACCGCCGCGAGCGCGCCAGCGCTGCTGCACGCGCTGACTTCATCGCTGAATCGCTACAAAGTCCCGTTCACGTTCAAAACGCTGTCGAACGCGAACGCCTACACGCGCGCCGACGCCGCCGTGCTTTTCTTCGCGAAGCGCTACTTCCCGATCATCGCGGATCTCATCCCGCGCAACCTCGAGCTCCGTCCGCGCACACCGCTCTTCACCAAACGACTGCACGATGGAATCGCAATCGCCGAGGACCCCGGCGCGGGCCAAAGCTTCGGCGAGAGCCGCTGCCGCCTCGTCGCACAAGCCGTGTGGGACACATGGACGCGCAGCGCGAATGATGAGGACGCAAAACTGCGCGAGCTCGAACTGCAATTCGATCGCGCGGGTTTGTCGCTCGAGCGACCGTGGCTGCGAGCGAGATCGGTCGATGTATATGTGGCACAGACACTCTTGTCTGTGCCTTGATCGCGCAGCACAGACAGGAGTGTCTGTGCCACATCCTCACCGCGAGCGCCGCTCCTCCACCATCAGACACCGGTCCTGCACGATCTTGATCCCGGCCTCGGCGAGCCGCTGCGCGGCTTCGTCGTTGCGGATGCCGAGCTGGAACCAGACGGACTTCGGTTTCGCGGCGAGGATGTCGTCGACGTGCGGCGGGATGTCGCCCGGGCGGCGGAACACGTTCACCATGTCGATCGAGCGGCCGATCTCGCTGAGCTTGCGAACCACGGGCTTGCCGAGGATCTCCGTGACTTCGGGGTAGTAGACGGGCACCGGGATCACGTCGTAGCCGGACGCGGCCATGTGCGCCGGCACGTAGTGCGCGGCCTGATCGCTGTGCGACTCGGGCTTGATGCCGAGGACTGCGATCGTGCGGGTGGAGCGGATGAGGTCGCGAATCCCGGCGTTGTCCGTGATCAGGTTCGCTTTCCAGTCAGACATTCGATCTCCTTTTCGAGGCGCGTGTGACGCGCGACACGTTACCAAACGTTGTAACGTGCAGGAATTTCGCCGTTGACAGACCTTCTTTTGGTTTGCCAAATAAACACAAGAGGCAGTCATGAACCGCTCGGTCGCAGCAGTCGTTTTTTCCTTGCTCTTCGCCGCGTCGCTGACGGCGGCGGAAACGCGTCGTTTCATCGTCGCCACGAACCATCCGTTCGCGGGCGGAAAGCTCATCGCCGCGTTGCAGGACAGCGGCGCCGAGTTCACGCCTCGCGGCGTTCTCGGATTTCAGGTGATCGATGGATTCGCCGCCGATCTCACCGACGATGAGGCTGCCTCTCTGCGCAAATCGCCGCAGGTGCGCTACGTCGTCGAAACCGTCACGTACAGAGCGATGGGGCTCGAAACGAACGACACGTCGCAGATCGTTCCGTACGGAATCGATCTCGTGCACGCGCGCGACGCATGGGCCGCAGGCCGTCTCGGCGGAACGATCAACGTCGTGGTCATCGACACCGGCGTCGACTATCGCCATCCCGAGCTCGCCGCGATCTTTCAGGGCGGCAAGGATCTGGTCAACAAAGACGACGATCCGCTCGACGATCAGGGTCACGGAACGCACGTCTCGGGAACGATCGCGGCGGCGGACAACACCGTGGGTGTCGTCGGCATCGCGCCGCAGGTGCGTCTCTGGTCGGCGAAAGTTCTCGGCCCGGACGGCAGCGGGACGAACGACAACGCCATCGCGGCGCTCGACTGGATCATCGCCAAGAAAGAGCAGCTCGGCGGCAACTGGATTCTGAACCTCTCGCTCGGATCGAGTGACTCGGATCCCGCGACTGCCGAAGCGTTTCAAAAGGCCGTCGATGCCGGACTCTTCATCGTTGCCGCGTCGGGCAATGAATCGATCGCCGGACTGCCGGCGCCTGTCTCCTATCCCGCCGCGTATCCGGGCGTGATCGCGGTCGGTGCCATCGATCAG
>DATKFO010000672.1:0-9279 GCA_035544355.1 Thermoanaerobaculia bacterium | reverse complement strand
GAAGCTTGCCTCGGACGCGCTGCTCGGGCTCGAGGCGGTGCATCGCGCCGGCATCGTCCACCGCGACATCAGCCCAGAGAACATCATGATCGCGCGCGAGGAAGACGGCGAGGAGCACGTCAAGATCATCGACCTCGGCATCGCGAAGACCGGCGGTGACGACGGCGAGGAAAAAACGAAGACCGGGATGTTCGTCGGCAAGTGGAAGTACTGCTCGCCCGAGCACCTCGGCATGCTGCCAGACGGCGAGCGCATCGACGGCCGCGCCGATCTCTATTCGTTCGGCATCGTGCTCTACGAGATGCTCGCCGGCATGCCGCCGTTTCATTCCGACACGCCGCACGGATTTCTGATGATGCATGCGTCGGAGCGTCCGCGCGCGCTGCGCGAGGTGAATCCGAGCGTGACGGCGTCGCCGGAGCTGGAGTCGCTGATCTTTCGATCGCTGGAGAAGGATCGCAACCGGCGATTCGCGACCGCGCGTGAGTTCGCGACGGCGCTCGAAAAAATTCTGCCGTCGCTCGCGGATCAGCCGGGTGCGCCGCCGCCGTTGCCGGTCGAGAGTGAAGTGACTGCGGATGCAACGCGCGTTGGCTCCGAGCGGATGGATGCGGCGACAGTCGCGGCGGGCGAAGCGCCGACGCTCGTGACCCAGGGTGTTGCGCGGGATTTGGCGCGTGTGCCGGAGCCTGTTGCGCCGGTGGCTGCGCCGGTTGCTCCGCGCAAGTCGCGAGGGCTTTTGATTGCAGCGATCGTCGTGGTTGCGATCGTGATCGCTGGTTTCTTCTTGGGGCGCACGAGAGTCGACACGCCGGAGATCGTGACGCCGAAGAAGCAGGTCGTCGTTGCGACCGCGCCGGGACGCCTCGGCATCAACGCATTTCCGTGGGCGAACGTCACGAGCATTCGTAATCTCGACAACGGGCAGGCGGTCGAGCTCGCGTCGCCGATGATCACGCCGCAGCCGATCGATCTGCCGCCGGGCCGCTACGAGATCACGTTCATGAATCCCGCGTATCGCAATCCGATCACGCGCATGGTCGACGTGCGCGCGGGCAGCGAGGCGATGATCGAGGTGCAGTTCGTCGATCCCGCGACTGCGTCGCTGCCGGATTTCGGAGGCGGGCGGTGAGGAGGATCGCGATTGCCGCGCTCGCAGTCGTGTTGATCGCTGCGACGAAACCGGAGCAGTGGTACGACGCGTACAACCGCGGCGTGACGTCGGTGAACAATCGCAGCTATGCGGTGGCGATCGACGCGCTGCAGAAATCGATCGCGGTGATGCCGAACGAGACGACGACCGCGAAAGGACGCAACGAGATCTTCGTGTACGTCCCGCATTTCTTTCTCGGCATCGCGAAGTTCAACACGGGCGACACCGACGGCGCGCTGCGCGAGTGGAAGATTTCCGAGGATCAGGGTGCGATTGCGCGGACCGACTACTACTCGAAGCTGAAGGATTGGGTCGCGCGCGCGCAGACGGAGAAGCAACGCAACGCGGAGAGCGCGACCGCGGGGCCGAAGAAAGCCGCGAACGCAGCGCTGACGCGCGCGATCTCGAGTCAGTCGGCGGCGCTCACCGCGGGCGGCGATCGCAGCGATTCGTATCGCGCCGCGCAGCGAAAGCTGCAGGATGCGATGACGCAGTTCCAGAGCGCGGGCACGGATGTGCGTGCGTATCAACGCGCCGCCGATGCGGCGGGCGAGGCGCGCGAGCTGTTTGTTGCCGCGGCGGACGAAGCGAAGAAGAAGAAAGCGGAAGCGGCGCTGATTCCTCCTCCGCCGAAAAAGAAAACGCCGCCTCCAGTCGTCGTCGACAAGATCGATCTCGTCGTGCCGACGCAAACGCAGCCGCCACCGGTGCAACCGCCGCCCGTCAAAGTCGAGAGCAAGGATCTCGTCGACGCGCAGATCGCATTGCAATCGTATCGGCGGCGCTTGGTCGATGCGAAGACGAATGCGCGCGTTGCGGCGTTCGCGGATCGCGCGCTGCACGACGCGGATACGCTCGCACGCGATCTCAACGATGACAGCGCGAAGAACATCAGCGCGCAAGTCGCGAAGCTCGATGCTGCGTTGACTGCAGAGTTGGCGAAGAAGCCGGCGGAGCCGCCGCCCGTCATCGTCAAAACCGAAACCGCGCAGCCTGCGATCAACCCACGCCCCGTGCTCGAAGGCGCGTATCGCGCGTACGCGGGCGGCAATCTCGATGCGTCGGAGAAGCAGCTCACGAGTCTCGTCGCGGCGCAGCCGGTGGCCGAGGCGTATTTGCTGCGGGGATGCGTGCGCTACACGCGCGCGCTGCTGTCGCGAAATCCGGAGATGTCGCTCGCGGAAGCGGAAAGCGATTTCCGCGCGGCGCTGCAGCTGAAGCCGAAGCTGCGGCTCGACAAGCGTGCGTTCTCGCCGAAGCTCATTGCGTTTTTCGAACAAGTGCGATGATCACCGTCAACGGAATCCACGACGCCGCGCGTTTGCTGCGCGAGCATGCGCCACCAACCCCACTCGTCCGCGCACTCCTCCTCTCCCGCGACCTCGGCTGCGAGCTCTGGATCAAGAACGAAACGGTCTCGCCGATCGCGTCGTTCAAATGGCGCGGCGCGCTGACGCATCTGCTTCGCGAAAAAAATCCGCGCGGCGTTGTCACATCATCGACCGGCAATCACGGGCAAGGCGTCGCGTGGGCCGCAGCGGCGCTCGGCATCCCCGCGCACGTTTTTCTCCCGACGAATCCCAATCCCGTGAAGCGAGCGAAGATCGAGCTCCTCGGCGCCACGATTCACGAGCACGGTCACGATCTCGACGCGGCGAAAGAAGTCGCGATCGAGTTCGCGTCGCGCGAGTCGCTGCCGTTCGTCGACGATGGCGAAAGCGTGTCGGTGATCGAAGGCGCGGGCACGATCGGACTCGAGATCGACGTCGAGCCCGACGTTGTCTACGTCCCGATGGGCAGCGGCTCGCTCGCGAGCGGCGTGGCGATCGCGATCAAGTCGCGATTTCCAAACGTGCGCGTGATCGCAGTGCAGGCGAAGGGCTCATCCGCGATGGTCGAGAGCTTTCACGCACGCGCTCCGATCGAGCGGCCCGCGTCGACGGTCGCGGACGGATTGATTTGCCGCAAGCCCGCTATGCTCGCGCTCAACGCACTCATAGAGCACGTCGACGATGCGGTCGCGCTCTCGGATGAAGAGCTGCTCGCCGCCGTGCGCGAAATGATCCTCGGCGCTCATCTGCTCGTCGAGCCGTCAGGCGCAGCCGGACTCGCGGCGGCGATTCACGATCGCGGCGCGAACGCGGGGAGGCGGGTGGTGGTGATCGCGACGGGATCGAACGCGTCAGCGTCGCAGCTTTTGGACTGCGGCGACCGCAGTCGCCGCTTTGCTACACCATCGAGCGAAGGTGTCGAAGAGCGGTGACTGCGGTCACCGCAGTCCAAACCCCGCAACGAGCGGATCTTCGCGCAAGAGCCATCGATACTGCCCCGGCGGAATCTCGTTTGCCGCAGCGCGCAGGCACGCTTCCGCAGCTTCGCGGTCGCCGAGTGCGAGGTGCAGCGTTGCGAGGCCGTACGACGGGACGAAACGCGTCCGCTGCAAGGCTTCGAGTGTGCGCAGCGTTGCGTGTGCTTCTTCGGTGCGTCCGGCGCCGGCGTACGAGAGGCCGAGGCGGACGAGACTGCGTGGATCTGCGCCGAGGCGCCATGCGGTATCGGCTTCGCGGATCGCGTCGTCGAACTTCTTCTGCTTCAGGTACGCGCCGGCCAGCACGTAATGGCCGAACGCGAAATTCGGCTCGAGCGCGAGTGCGCGGCGGCATTCGGCGATGGCTTCGTCGAGCCGTCCTGCATCGGAGTACACGCCGCCGAGCTCCGCGATGATGATGAGGCTCAGCGGATCGAGCGCTTCGGCACGTTTGATCTCGCGAATCGCTTCGTCGTAACGCTTCATCGACACGAGGCAGCGCGCGTACCACTGGCGTGCCGTTGCGTAGCTCGGATTCAGTGCGATCGCGCGCTCGAATTCGTCCGCGGCTGCGGTGAGATCGCTGTCGAAGTTCATCCGGAAGTACGCGAGCGATGTATGCGCCTCGGCCAATGTGTCATCGATCGACAGCGCACGCTGCGCGGCCTCGCGCGCGAGCGGCAGCGCCGTCGCGGGCGGCGCCTCGTTGTAAATCGACTGCAGGATGTAGCAGTCGGCGAGTCCCGCGTAGGCGAGTGCGTATTTCGGATCGACGGCGATCGCTTCGCGGAAGTAGCCGATCGCGCGCGTGAACGCATCGCCGGTGCGCTTGTTCAATTCGTAGCGGCCCTGCAAATAGAGGCGATACGCCTCGCCGCTTTCCGTGTGCCGCTTTCCGATGTCGCCGCTGAGCCGCTCGCGCAACTGCTCCGCGATCTGCCGCGAGATCGTCGCCTGCGTGTTGGCCAGGTCGGCGATGCGCGTGCGATATTGCTCGCCCCAGAGGTGCCGATTCGTCGCGCCTTCGATCAGCTCGGTGCTGATCAGCAGCTCGCCCGACGACGCGCGCATCATGCGGCCGGTGAGCAGCGCGTCGACTTTCAGCTCGTGCGCGATGCGCGGCGGTGATGCGTTCGAGCGTTTGTAATGAAACACCGACGCGCGCGAGACGACGGAGAGGTCGGGAATCCGCGACAGCGCATTCGTCAGGCTCTCGGTGATGCCGTCGGTGAGGTATTCGCTCGACGCATCGTTCGTCGCGTTGACGAATGGCAGCACGGCGAGGGAGCGGATCGATGCGGAGGACGGTCGTCGCATCATCATCACTGCGGCGATTCCGACGATCGCGACAATTGCGGCGATCGCGCCGGCGATCCACCAGCGCCGCGGTTTGCGCGTTCGCGGCATCACTGGAATGTCGCCGCCGCTGAACACGGTGCGCAGCGCGAACGCGAGATCGCCCGCGCTCTGGAATCGCGCCTCGGGATGTTTCTCGAGGCAGCGCCGGACGATCCGCTCGAGCTCGAACGGCACGCGTTGTCCGGAGGCGCTCATCGGCGGGATGTCGTCGCGCAGCACGGCGGTCATCGTGTCGATCGGGGTGCCGCCGCGGAACGGCGGCGTGCCCATGACGCATTGGTAGAGCACGACGCCGAGCGCGAAGATGTCGGTTGCGGCGGTCGCGGGCTCGGCGCGCAGTTGTTCGGGCGCCATGTAGCCGACGGTGCCGACGACGTTCGAGTCGGATTCGAAGTCGTCGAGGAGCATGCGCTCCGTGTCGACGGTCTCGCTGACCTGCGGCGCCGGCGCGGGACGCGAGCGCGCCAATCCGAAGTCGAGGATCTTCACGCGGCCGTCGGCGGTGATGAAGATGTTGTCGGGCTTGAGGTCGCGATGGACGATGTGCTTCGCGTGCGCGGCGGCGAGTCCATCCGCGATCGCTGCGCCGATCTCGATCGCGCGGCGCGCGCCGAGCGGACCTCTGACGAGCAGATCGCGAAGCGTCTCGCCTTCGAGGAGCTCGGTGACGACGTACGCGAGGTCGCCTTCTTCCTCGAATTCGTAGAGCGCGAGGACGTTCGGATGCGAGATCGCCGCGACCGCGCGCGCCTCGCGAAGAAATCGCCCGCGCGCTTCGGCATCACGCGCGAGCCGCTGCGGCAGGACTTTGATGGCCACGTCGCGTCCGACGCGTACGTCATGCGCGCGGTAGACCTCTCCCATCCCTCCTGCGCCGAGAGGCTCCACGACCTCGTACGCGCCGAGGCGTGCGCCGGTATTCAATCTCACGAGGAGAGAAGGATATCGCCGCGTGCGGGAGGGAGGGTATGGACTGCGGCGACCGCAGTCGCCGCTCTTGTACAGCCCGCGCGAAAAATGTCGAAGAGCGGTGACTGCGGTCACCGCAGTCCAAACGCCTTACTTCGTCAGCTCCACGCCGGCCGCCACGAACGAAACTTCCTTCGCCGTTCCGTCCTTGTCGCGATTCACTTTCGCGCCTTCGCCTTCGAGATGATCCGCTTCTTCCTTCGACAGCGTTTTCAGCTCGACGGTTCCTTCTGCGCGAACTTTCATGCCTTTCGAATTGGTCGGCACGAAGAAGCCGTAGTCTTTGAACGTCACGTGCATGCCATCTTTGTCGGCCGCGGGTGCGAGCTGCATCCAGCAGCCCATGTTTTCGCAGACGCTGGTGATCACGCCTTCGACGACGATGGTTTTCTTCGCGTAGTCGTCCGGCTTTTCGAGCACTTGCGTGAGCGCGACGGGTTTCGCGTCTTTCGCGATCGGCGCGCCGCGCTTGACGGTTTCGTCTTTCGCGAATGCGGCGACGGCGACGAGGAGCGTGAGTGCAATGGCGATGCGTTTCATGGGCGGAAACACTACAACAAGGCGGCTATTCGACGGTGTAACGCTGCGTTGAATGTTCTGTGCCGGTCAGGTGCTCGTTCGCTTCGCGCAGCAGGCCGTACGTTCGCGAAAGCTCGCGCCGGTCTTCGCGATTCGTCGGGTCGGCTTCGATCAGATGATTGCGGATCGCGAGCACTTCCTCCGCGGCGCGTTTGCATTCGGGCCAGCGCTTCTGCAGCAGGAACGCGAGGGAGATCTGCTCGTACGCGAATGCGAGGTCGTGCTGCGCCTCTTTATTTTTCGGGTCAGCGGCGGCGAGCTCTTTGAAGATCACGAGCGCGCGCTCGGTGCCCGCGAGCGCACCCGCGCTGTCGTGCATGAGGTTCTGCGCGGTCGCTTTCATCACGAGCTGATCGGCGAAGTTGCGGCGCGCGACGGCATCCGACGGAGCGAGCGCCGCGCATTCTTCGAGCGCTTTCAATGCGGCGTCGTGATGCGCGAGTGCGCGCTGCATTTGATTCGGCTGCCGGCTGAAGTAGCCGCCGAGGTGTTGGTGCGCGCGTGCGATCTCGCGCAGCAATTCCGCGCGACTCGCGCGAGTGCGGGACAACACGCGCAACGCGTTCTCGTAGGACTCGCGCGGATCGCCGAAACGGCCGATATAGAGGCAATCGCCGATCGCGACCCAGGTCCTTGCGAGCGCGAGATCATCGTGTTGTCGCAGACGAAGCGCCGTTTGATGATGCGAAAGCGCATCGCGCCAGCGCAGCGCGCGCTGCTGCACGAATCCGATGCGATCGTGCACCTCGGCGAGCATCGCGGGATCGTCGACGGCCTCCGCGATCGCGAGCGCTTTGCGATAGCTCGCCATCGCGCCGCGCGTGTCGCCGAGGTTCGCGGCGTACGGCTTGCCCTGCACGTCGCCGATCTTCAGATACGCGCCGATCAGCTCGAGCTGCAGCGGCTTGTTGTCTTCGGCGTCGGCCGCGAGCGCGTCGAGATAGACGAGCGCGCGTTGCACGAGCAGCGCACGCGCGGGCGTCGATCCCGGTAGCGGCGCGATCGCGTCGTGCAGCTCGAACACGACCGAGCGTGCGAGCGTGCGCACTTGCTCGAAGCGATGCTCGGCGAGTCGCTTCTGCCGCAGCGTCGCGGCGAACGCGATGATCGCGACGGCGAGCATCGCGATGACGGCAGTGACGTAGAAGCGATTGCGGCGCACGAACTTCGCGGCGCGATAGCCGAACGTCGCACGACGTGCGGCGACGGGATGCCCGCTGAGATGGCGGCGGATGTCGTCCGCGAGTTTCTCGACCGATCCGTAGCGTCTCGCGGGATCGACTTCCATCGCCATGAGCACGATGTTGTCGAGATCGCCGCGCAGCGGTTTTGTGATCGTGCTCGGCAGCGGCGGCTCGCTGAGGGGCGTGCGCTCGCCGAACGGTTTCTGTTCGGTGAGCAGCTCGAACAATAGGACGCCGAGTGAATAAACATCGCTCGCCGTCGTCACCGGTTTGCCGAGGAGTTGCTCGGGGCTCGCGTACTCCGGCGTCATCAGGCGTGTGATCGTCGCGTCCGCGGGAACCGGCACCGTGTCCGACATCAGTTTCGCGATGCCGAAGTCGAGCAGCTTCGCGACGCCGTCCGCGGTCACGAGCACGTTCGCCGGTTTGATGTCGCGATGGATGACGAGGCTGCGATGCGCGTACTGCACCGCATCGCAAAGGTTCAGGAACAGCTTGAGTTTCTCCGGCGTCGATTTTCCGCGGCAATATTCGTGAATCGGCGTGCCGTCGACGTACTCCATGACGAGGTACGGCAAGCCGTCGAACGTCGTACCGCCGTCGAGGAGTCGCGCAATGTTCGGATGTTCGAGCGCTGCGAGAATCTGCCGCTCCTGACGAAAGCGCCGCACGAGCGCCGCACCTGCAGCACCGCCGCGCACGAGTTTGATCGCGACGCGCTGCGAGAACTGTTCGTCATCGCGCACCGCGAGAAACACGGAGCCCATGCCGCCGTGTCCGAGCGGGTGCACGAGGCGATACGCGCCGATCGTTCGGCCGGTGAGCCGCGCGTGATCGTTGGTGTCGATGAGCTCCCAGATCGATTTGCCGAGGAACGTTCCGGCCTCGTCGTGCGCGGCGAGCAGCGACTCGACCTCGGCGCGCGCATCGGCATCCGCGCATTCGCGGTCGAGAAACGCAGCGCGCGTATGAGGCGCGAGCTCGACGACCGCGTGGAAGAGATGACGAACGCGATCCCAGAATGCTTCGGAGGGGGCGCCGAGGGTCATGGGATGGAGAGCGCGCGGCGCAACCAGGCGCGGGCCATCGTCCATTCGCGGCTGACCGTCGCGGCGGAGATGCCGAGTGCGTCGGCGGTTTCGTCGATCGTCATGCCGCCGTAGAAACGGAGCTCGATGATGCGCGCCTGTTGCGGATAGATCTTCGCCAATTCATCGACCGCGAAGTCGAGCGCGACGACGTCGAATGCTTCGGGCGCGGCGACGTCGAGCTCCGCGCTGATCGTGATCGGTGCGAACGCGCCGCCGCGCTTCTCGCTTTTCTTGCGGCGTGCGTGATCGACGAGGATGCGGCGCATCACCTGCGCGGCGACTGCGAAGAAGTGCGCGCGATTGTCCCAGTTCACGCGGCGCTGTTCGGCGAAGCGGACGTAGAGCTCGTGCACGAGCGCCGCCGGCTCGAGTGTGTGGCCTTCGCGCTCGCGATTCAGGTGGCGCGACGCGATCGCGTGCAGCGGGTCGTACACTAGCTCGAGCAGCTCGTCGCGCGCTTCCGGGTTTCCGGCGCTCCAATCGCGCAGCAATCGCGTGACCTCGGACATTCGAACGAATTGTACGAGGTCGGTGAGGGACTTTTCGCCGCGGCTGTGTCTTCCTGATCCGATTGCGGTTGTAGGGGCGGCCTGCGGCCGCCCGAACTCTCGTCCTTGCGCAACCACGGGGATTCGG
>DATKFO010000671.1:0-2103 GCA_035544355.1 Thermoanaerobaculia bacterium | reverse complement strand
CGCCATCTCCGACGGCGAGTCGGCGGCGTGGATCAGCGGCTATCTCAATCTGTACGGTGCGCGATTCGACGCCGACACTGCCGCGCCGGTGGCGAATGCACGCTACCTCGAGCTGTACAACACGCTGATGGGGAAGCCGCGCATCGACGTGATGGCATTTTTGTCGGCGGGCTGGATCGTCGCCGACCGCAAGCTCGACAAGCCGATGCAGCTCGTCGCGCATACGCGTCGCGTCGCCGTGTATCGCAATCCGCTCGCGCTGCCGATGGCGACATTTTGGGCGCACGCGATCGAAACGAAAACGGACAACGAAGCTTTTCATGCGCTCATGCAACTCCCTGAGGGAGGCTTGCGTGTCACGCCTCACGCGAACGCGGAGCTCGCGAATGCTCCGCACACGATCGTGCCGGCTCGCATCGACGAGCTCGGCCTGTCACACGTGCGTGTGACGGTCGACGCGCCGCACGACGGCATCGTCGTGCTCGGGCAGCAGGACGCGCGTGGATGGCGCGTTGCCGTCGATGGAACGCCGCGTGAAAAGCTCATTGCGCATGGAGTTTTTCGCGCCGTTGCCGTTTCTGCTGGACACCACGAGATCGTTTGGACGTATCATCCGCGCTCGTTTTTTTACGGTGCGCTCATGACGATCATCACACTCGTTTCGTTGCAAGTGCGAGTATTTGTCAAGCGTGCACGATGAGAAAAATTTTTGTACCTGTCGCGTGAAAAGTAAGTAGTAGAATCGCGACTCTCCAACACGCTCGGTGAGGTTGAACGCGAAATGGTAAGCATCGACGACCGTCTGAATGCGATCATCAGAGAATTGATCGGGAACGGCATCACACTCTCGCAGGCAGTCGAAGCATTCGAGGGGAAATACATCGTCGCGGCGATGACGGTCAGCCGCGGCAACGTCACGCAGGCGTCCAAGAAACTGGGCGTGCATCGCAACACGCTCCACAACAAACTCCGCACGCAGACGATGCTCAACGGCTTCGCGGAATCGGTGCGTCCCGTGCGCCGCCGCCTCTCCGCAAACCGCGTCTCCATCAAGAAGTCGCGCTGAGCACGACGGAGGCGCTCGTGACGCGCTCACTGTCGACACCCCAGCCCTCAGAGCTCCACCAGGCCATCCATACGCTCCTCCGCGAGCGAGGGAATCGTCTGCTCGCGCCGAAGGAAATCTTCGAGCGCCTCAACGATCCTGACGTCACACGCGATGCCGTCGATCGCGCGATCGAAGAGCTCGAGCGCGACGGCGTGATCATCGCCATGCGCGGCAAGCGCTACTCGCTGCTCGAGTTCTCGCCGTATCACGCCGGACGCATCCGCATTCACCCCGACGGACACGGCACGATCCTCGGCACTGACGACGGTCCCGACATCTACATCGATCGCCGCTCGCTGAAGGGCGCGATGAACGGCGACCTCGTCATCGTGCGCGCCGATCGCAAAGCGCCGAAGTACAAACGCGTGCGCGATCGCGAATATCTCACTGGCGACGTCACGCAAGTTCTGCGTCGCGCGAATCGCACCGTCGTCGGACGCTTTCACGCATTGCCCTCTCCGTTCGTCGTGCCGTTCGACGTGCGCATCGACACCGACGTCATCATCGAAGACGACGAGACGATGGACTCGCGCGACGGCGAGATGGTGAACGTCGAGATCGATCGCTTTCCCGACCGCTCGATCACGCACGCCACCGGCCGCGTCGTCGAAGTCCTCGGCATGATCGGCGATCCCGGCGTCGACATCGAAGTCGTGATCCGCAAGTTCCACATCCCGCACGAATTTCCTGCTGAAGTTCTTCGCGCGGCGGAAGAAGTTCCGGTTGAAGTTTCGGCAGAAGAAATCGCGAAGCGCGTCGATCTGCGCGATCGCAACATCGTCACGATCGACGGCGAGACCGCGAAAGATTTCGACGACGCCGTCGAAGTGCAACTCCTCGCGAACGGCAACTACCTCCTCGGCGTCCACATCGCCGACGTCGCGCATTACGTGACCGAGGGGAGTGAGCTCGACAAAGAAGCGTACGAGCGCGGCACGTCGGTCTACTTTCCGGGACGCGCCGTGCCGATGCTGCCCGAGCGATTGTCTAACGGC
>DATKFO010000670.1:0-2563 GCA_035544355.1 Thermoanaerobaculia bacterium | reverse complement strand
CGGGTTTTCGCGCGATGTCCTTGAACGTCTCGACAGGCGAGAAGAGCACGCCGGCAAGGCGCTGCAATGGATCCATGGGCGGTTTCTCGACGACGGCAACTTCGGGTGTTTCGCTCATGCGCGAAAGTCTACTCGGCAACGGCGCTCGCGGCGACGAGTCCCGATGGTTGCAGCCGGAAACGCACCGGATCTTCCGATGACACGATGCTGCGGCGATCGTCGCCGAGGTCGATCGTTTTCGCGGGATGGCCTTCGCGGTCGAGCAGCGCGACGATCGGCCCGCGGCCGCGCACGACCACCGCGCCTTCGCCGCTGTCGAGCTTCACGAGTGTGCCGACGGGATGCATCCCGAGCGCGCCGACGAACAAGCGCATCAGCGCGGGATCGAATTTCTTGCCACCGTCGCGCAGCATGATCGTCAGCGTTTGATCGGGACGATACGCCTTGCGCCACGGGCGATACGTCGTGAGCGCGTCGTAGATCGCCGCGATCTCGACGATGCGGGAGAAGAGATCGGGGCGCCGCGCGCTCGGGGTGGGCGGCGTGTTCGGGCGGTGATGCTCGAACGCGACGACGATGCGCGACAGCGTCGCCTTCGTGTACTTGCGCTCGCGCAGCAGCAGCTCGACCGACGCGATCGTGTGCTGATCGACGAGCGCGCGCTCGTTGGCGTCGAGAGGCTCGCGTTTCTCGACGATCTCCGTCGGACAGGAGCGCATGCCGACGTCATGAAACGCGGCGGCGAGCCCGAGGTCGGCGAGATCGCGCTTGCGCATACCGACCTTCTTGCCGAGCGCGATCGCGAGCACGGCGCTGTTCGCGGCGTGATGCGGCTCGTACACGTCGACGCTCTTCACGCACGCGACGGTGACGAACGTCTGATCGTCTTCGATGCAAAGATCGACGAGCGCGTGCACGACGCGCGCGATTTTCTTGAGCAAAAAGGCGTGGCGGCTCGCATTCAGTTTTTCGTCGTTCATCAGCTCCTGCAGCAGCACGACGAGCTTCGCGTACGCGGTGAACACGGAGCTGCGGCGCTCCATCACGAGCTCCGCTTCGCTGCGCGTCGCGCCGGTGATCACTTTGTTGATGCGGAACGGAATCGATGCGGATCGCAATGCAGCGTCGATCTTCGCGAACGTCCGCTCCGCTTGCGGCGCGTAGATCAGGATCGCGAGCATCGTGCGCACGTCGGCGTCGGAGAGCGCGCCGTCGGCGACGAAGCCGCCCATGCCGCGCTGCTCGAAGAAATCGAAGACGTCGAACGCGAGCTCGTACTCGTCATCGGAGAGCTTGAGCTTCTGCCCGTTGACGAACAGTGCGCGGTCTCTCGATTGCAGAGACATCCGCCCTTCCTGCGACACGATGCGCGCGGAGAGATCGCACATTGCCTGGATCGGACGATTCAGCGCCTGGTTGTCGATCGCGTGAATCTGCGCGGTCTTGAAAAGCTGGAACCAGACGTACATCACCTCGTTCGGCCCGAGCTGGCCCGTGCCCGAATCGCCTGAGTGCAGCGCGAGCTCGTCGATGGTGATGCGCTTCATTTCAGATCGCCCATGTACGTATTGCGTCCGATCTCCTGCCGTGACACGGCGTCGAGCACGCGCTTCGCGACCTCCGCCTGCTTGCCCGTCGTCTCCGCGAGCAGCTCGACGTGCGCGAGTCCGCCCTCGCCGCACGCCGCGAGTCCGCGCAGCGCGAGCTCGAGCGTCTCGATGTCGTGCTGATGCCACATCCACTTCTTCTGCGGGATCCACGATTCGAACAGCGGCTGGGCGTTGTCGGCGTCGACCATGCCGAGGAGGCGGACGTACTTTTCGCGCTCCCAGACGGGGCGTTCCGCGAACGGTTCGCTCGTGACGAGAGCGTGCAGGCGCGGCGCGATGCCGGGAAGATTCGGATTCGACGCGATCGCGCGGAATGCGTAGAGGCGAACGGATTTCGACGGATCGCTTTCCATCGCGCGCCACAGCAGCTCGACGGCATGCTCGCCGCCGCGGCGTGAGGTGGCGCCGAGTCCTTTGATGCGGATCGATTCGTCGGTGTGGGATGCGAGTGCGACGAGCTCGTTTGCGAACGTGCGCTCCATGCGATCGTCGAGCAGCGCGAGTGCGCCGCGGATTTGTGTCGCGTCGTTCGAGGCAAGCGTCGTCGTCATCAGCGCGGGATTCGCGGAGACGCGCCGCCGCAGCGCCGCGATCGCGGTCGCGCGCAACTCGCCTTCGGGCAAGCGCGTGATCATCTCGAGCAGCAGCGGCCAGAGCGTCGATTCGGGGACGAGATCGAAGAGGTGTGCGGTGAGCTGGCCGGAGATCGTGCCGTGCTCGAGCTCCGACACGAGTGCGCGCAGCCGATCGTCGCTGAGGAAGCGCGCGATCGCTTCGCTCATCGCGGCGCGATTCTCCGCGCGCGGTGCGTCGGATGCGGCGGCTCGCATGTGCAGGAGGAGCGCGACGAGCTTGCGGAAATCGTGCGCGCTCCAGTAGCCGTCGGCGAGTTGCAGAAGCACCGGCGCGGCGACGCTCGCGTCGACGGTGTCGAGCGGCGAGCGTGCGATCAC
>DATKFO010000669.1:0-4512 GCA_035544355.1 Thermoanaerobaculia bacterium | reverse complement strand
CCCACGGCCGGCAGCGCGCGCTTCTTCTCGCCGCTCGGCGTGTACGACTTCATCAAGCGCTCGAACATCATCACGCTCGACGAAGACACGTTGCGCGAGATCGGCCCGTTCGCGGAGACGCTCGCCGAGTTCGAAGGCTTGCCGAAACACGGCGCGTCCGTCGCCGCAAGGAGGAGCGTATGCGCGACGTCGTAGCCGCGATGACCGCATACACGCTCGAGCTGCGTGCGGCGGAGATCAAGCTCAATCAGAACGAGAGTCCGTTCGATTTCCCTGCGGAACTAAAACGCGACGTGCTCGCGCGACTCGCCGAGCGCGAATGGAATCGCTATCCCGATTTCGAATCGATGGCGTTGCGCGAAGCGATCGCGCGCGCGAATGGACTGGCGCCAGACAACATCCTCGCCGGCAACGGCTCGAACGAAATGCTCGCCGCCACGATCGGCGCGTTCGTCGGCCCCGGCACGCCGGTGATCCTTCCGCGCCCGACGTTCGCGCTCTACGAAAAACTCGTCGCAATCGCAGGCGGCGTTGCGATCACGATCGATTTCGATCCCGACTCCGGCTTGCTGCCGCTCGATCGCATGCTCGACGCGATCGTGCCCGATGCCGTCGTGATCCTCTGCTCGCCGAACAATCCGACTGGTGGCGTGCTGCCTGACGGAGGGCTCGACGCATTGCTCGCAAGCGGAGCAACCGTGCTGTTCGATCGCGCCTACGGTGATTTCGCGGGAGACACGCTCCCACCGCTGCACGACCGCCTCGTCACGTTCTCGACGTTCTCGAAAGCGTGGGGGCTCGCCGCGCTGCGCGTCGGCTGGATCGCATCGACGGCGCAGAACTGCCGCGAGATTCGCAAAGTGAAATTGCCGTACAGCCTCAACATCATGAGCGAGACCATCGCGACCGTCGCGCTCGAACATCGCGAGATTCGCGACGCGAACGTCGCGCGCATCGTCGCCGAACGCGATCGCGTCGCGAAGGCACTCGGCGACCTCGCGTTCCCGAGCCGCGCGAATTTCATCGCGTTCCGCCCGAAGCGAAACTGCAAGGACGTCTTCGAAGATCTCTACGCGCGCGGCATTCTGATCCGCGACATCTCGTCGTATCCGCGCATGGAAAACTGCCTGCGCGTTTCGATCGGCACGCGCGAGCAGAACGACGCGTTTTTGGAGGCGCTGCAACCATGAGAACCGCAACCACCACGCGAGCGACGAAGGAGACATCCGTCGCTATCACCGCGAATCTCGACGGCACCGGCGCCTCGCGCATCGACACGCCGATCGGATTTCTCTCGCACATGCTCGACGTCATCGCGCGCCACGGCCAGTGCGATCTCGACGTGGTCGCCACCGGCGACACGTTCATCGACTACCACCACACGGTCGAAGACACCGCTCTCGTCCTCGGCGAAACGTTCGCGAAAGCGCTCGGCGACAAGAAAGGCATCCGCCGCTTCGGCCACGCGTACGTGCCGCTCGACGAAGCACTCGCGCGCGTCGTCGTCGACTTCGCCGGCCGCCCGTACCTCGTGTTCGAAGTCCCGATCGATCGCGAGATGCTGCTCATCCACAAAGACTTTCCGTTCGCTCTCGTCGAAGAATTCTTCAAATCGTTCGCGAACAAATGCACGTGCAACATCCACGTCGATCTCATCCGCGGCCGCAACGGACATCACGCGGCCGAAGCGATCTTCAAGGCATTCGCCGTAGCGCTGCGGCAGGCGAAGGAAGTCGTCGGCGCGGACGTGCCTTCGACGAAGGGTGTCATTTGACACGGGTACCATGAACGTCACCCTCATCGACTCGCCCGTCGCGAACACCGCGAACATCGCGCGCGCGCTTCGCGCTGCGGGCGCGGAGTTGCACATCACGAACGATCCCGGCGAAATCGCGAGCGCGAAGAAGCTCGTGCTCCCCGGCGTCGGCAGCTTCATCGCGGCAATGCGCTGGCTCGAAGAAACGCGCATCGCCGACGTCCTTCGCAAAACTACCGCTCCGCTTCTCGGCATCTGCGTCGGCCATCAACTCCTGTTCGACGTCTCGCACGAAATGGGCACGACGCGCGGGCTCGGCCTCGTGCGCGGTGCGATCGTGAAATTCGACGGACCGCTGCCGGTGCCACAGATCGGGTGGAATCGCGTGACGTGTCGCGGCCCGCTATTCGACGGCGTCGCGAGCGGCAGCGCGTTCTACTTTGTCAACTCGTACGCGGCGCGCGGCGCGACGAGCGAGATCGCGCGCGCCGATTACAACGGCCCGTTCACCGCCGCGGTGCAAAGCGGACGCGTATTCGGCGTACAGTTTCACCCGGAGAAATCCTCGACCGCCGGCCTGCGTGTGTTGAGGAACTTCATCACATGGAAGTGATCCCCTCCCTCGATCTCCTCGGCGGCCGCGTCGTCCGCCTCACGCACGGCGAGTTTTCGTCGGCGAAGGTGTATGGCGATCCCGAGGATGTTTTGGATTCGTTGGAGGTCCCGGCGCGATCGCGATTGCACATCGTCGACCTCGAGGCATCGCGCAGCGGCAAACCGTTCGAGACCGACGTCGTGCGCAGACTCGCGAAACGCGATCTAGAAGTGCAAGTCGGCGGCGGCATTCGCCAGCTCGACGACGCGAAGCGCTGGCTCGAATGCGGTGCGGAGCGCGTCGTCGTCGGGACCGTTGCTGCGAGCTCACCGCAGCTCCTGCGCCGCATGACCGAAACGCTCGGACCGGAGCGGATCGTGCCCGCGATCGACGTGCGCGACGGCGTCGTGCGCGTGGCCGGATGGACGCGCGATGCGGAAACCTCGCTCAGCGAAGTGCTCGCACGCGTCGAAGAGCTCGGCGTCGGCGAGATGCTCGTCACCGACATCACGCGCGACGGCGCGTTGCGCGGACCGTCGTTTTCGCTGTATCGCGAATTGCGCGCGCGCACACGAATGAAAGTCATCGCCTCCGGCGGCGTCTCGACGATCAGCGACGTCGTCTCGCTGACGCGGCTCGGCAACGTGAGCGGCTGTGTGATCGGCAAAGCGCTGCTCGAAAAACGGATCACGCTCGCGGAGGCGCGCGCGCGGACCGCAGCGATCAACGCGATCCCGGAGCGCATCATCCCGTGCCTCGACGTGCGCGACGGCCGCGTCGTGAAAGGCGTGAACTTCGTGAACATCCGCGACGCGGGCGATCCCGTCGAATGCGCGAAGCGCTACGAAGAAGAAGGCGCGGACGAAGTCGTGATCCTCGACATCTCCGCGACCGACGCGAATCGCGCGACCGCGCTCGAGACCGTGCGTCGTGTCGCAGACTCGCTGTTCATCCCGCTCACCGTCGGCGGCGGCGTGCGCACGCTCGAAGACTTCCGCGCGATGCTGCGCGCAGGCGCAGATCGCGTCGCGATCAACACCGCTGCGATTCGCCGGCCGGAGCTCATTCGCGAATGCGCGACGGAGTTCGGCGTGCAGGCGGTCGTGTTGTCGTGCGATGCGAAACACGTCGGCGATCATTGGCTCGCAACGGTGCGCAGCGGTAAGGAACTGACCGCGATCGATGCGATCACGTGGTGCCGCCGCGCGGAAGAACTGGGCACCGGCGAAATCCTGCTGACGAGCGTCGATCGCGACGGCACGAGCGCGGGCTTCGACATCGAGTTGCTGCGCGCCGCGACGAGCGCGCTGACGATCGGCGTCATCGCATCCGGCGGCGCCGGACGCCTCGAAGATTTTCGCGACGCGATCGAATCCGGCGGCGCACGCGCGGTGCTCGCCGCGTCACTGTTTCACGATCGCGTGCTCACCGTCGGCGAAGTGAAAACATATCTCGCCAATGAAGGGATCCCCGTCCGATGAAGCTCACCCCTGCCATCGTCCGCGACGCGAAGAACGGCGCGATCCTCACGCTCGCATACATGAGCGAGGAGTCACTGCAGAAAACGATCGAGACCGGCGAGACGTGGTTCTGGAGCCGCAGCCGCAACGAGCTATGGCACAAAGGCGCAACCTCGGGCAACACACAGCGCGTCGTCCACATCGCGCACGATTGCGACGACGACGCACTCGTCGTGACGGTCGAGCCCAACGGTCCCGCCTGCCACAACGGAACGTTCTCCTGCTTCCCAGACGTACCGCCGCCCGCTTTCGATCTCTCGTCGTTGATGGACGTGCTGCGCTCGCGCCGCGCTGAACGTCCCGAAGGCTCGTACTCCACCTACCTCTTCAACGAAGGCCTCGACAAGATCCTCAAGAAAGTCGGCGAAGAATCGACCGAGGTCGTGATCGCCGCGAAAAACGAATCGCGCGAACGGCTGATCAGCGAGATTGCCGATCTCGTGTTTCATGTGTCGGTGTTGATGGCGGAGAAGGGCGTCGATTGGTCCGACGTCGGCGCCGAGCTCAAACAAAGAGCGCGCTAATGTGGAGTGCGTGCGGCCATGCCGCCGCTTTGGGTAGCGAGTTTCGGGTTGCGAGGTTGCACGGTCACGCGGTGAACCTTTGGACGGCGGACTTATAGTCCGCCGCCTCGCGCAAAA
>DATKFO010000668.1:0-5853 GCA_035544355.1 Thermoanaerobaculia bacterium | reverse complement strand
TGCGACTTTGTCGACGAGGATGCGCTGCGTGACGTCGGTGACGTTGCCCGCTTCATCGGTCGCGACGACGCGGATGTCGTGGAATGCGTCGGTCGTGATGAGTGTGCCCGAGGTGTAGGGCGCGCCGTCGAGCGTGATCGTGGTCGTGACCTTCGATGTTGCGTCAGTGACTTTGATCGCGATGCGCGGATCGAACTTGAACGGCTCGACCTTCGTTGGATCGAGCACTTTGTCGCCTTCACTGAAGACGACGACCGGCTTGACCTTGTCGACGAGCACATGCAGCGTCAGATCGGCGACGTTCTTCGCTTCGTCGGTGGCGACGACGCGAATGTCGTGAAACCCATCCGTCGGGATCGGAGTTCCTGCGACGTACGGCTGTCCGTCGAGCGTCGCTGCCCACGTGAATTTCGAGACGTTGTCGGTGACGGTGATGCCGATCTTCGGATCGAATTTGAATGCGGCGAGCTTCGAAGGATCGAGCGTCGTCGTTCCCTCGCTGAACACCACGAGCGGCTTCGTCTTGTCGACGAGCACTTTCGCTTCGAGGAAGCTCGTGTTGCCGACTTTGTCGACGGCATCCGCGCGAACGGTGTGCACGCCTTCGACCGTGACCGGCGTCTTCGGCGTGTACGCCACGCCGTCGACTTTCATCGTGATCGTGGCGACGCCGGAGATGTCGTCGGTGACTTTCGCGTCGAGGATCGCGTCGTGATTGATCGGCGTGATCACCGCCGGATCGAGGAGCTTGTCGGACTCGTAGATCGTGACGACCGGCGCGGTGTGATCGACGGGCGATTTCGCGAAGAGATCGTCGACGTAGAAGTCGCCTTTGACCGCGGACCAGATGCCGATGCGGCCGCTCTTCAGTCGCGTTGCCGCGGCGTCCGCTCCATCGATCGACCACGTCGTGGGCTCGGGCGCGCCGTCCACCCAGAAGCGCGCGCGAATTTGCGTTTGGTTGTTGAGGTCATCGGCCTGGATCCGGAAGCGGTACCACTTGTTGACGTCGGGGGTGAGACCGCTGTCGAGCGTTCCCGCAGGCGTGCCCGCGCCGAACGAATGAAGCTGCATCGAGACGCCGCCCGATGCGCGCGTCCAGAGTGCGATGAGGTAGTACTTGTCCTGTTCGGGATACGAGGAGCAGAGCGTGAAGCCGACGCGCGTGTCGGTGTTCGTGCGGATGAAGCGTCCCGTGTATTCGAAGCGTCCCGAGGTCGAGAACGTTTTCGTCGTGTACGTGGAGAACGTTCCGATGCGCGGCGTGTTGCCGTCGGGCCGTCCGGACGATTGCTTCGTCCCGTAGACGATGTTCGTCCCCTTGTTTCCCTGCGTCGGATCGATGTCGGTCTTGTACAAACCGACGCCGTTGCCGCCGCCGACGGAGGTATCGATCCATCCGTTGGGGTTCTTGTTTTTCGCGTACGACTGGAAATCTTCGGTGTACGCGACCTCGGTCTGCTGCGCGAACAATGCGCTGCAGAAGAGAAGAGCTGACAGGGACGTGATGATGGACTTACGCATTCTCTCTCTCGTGGTTCGACTCGTGATCAGCGGTCACGACGGACGATCGGCCGCTGTTGCGGCACCGGCGGGACCGCCGGTGCCTCAGTGACATTGCTGGTTGTTGGTTGGGGACTCCTGGACAGCGGCGCGAGACTCGGGCCGGAGGACCAGATGCGAATTTCAGAACCGGCGAGATACGTGCCGTTGCTCGCGCGTTTCTGAATGCGAATGAAGCGGCCCGTGCGATCGATCCTGAGGGATCGATTCACGAAATCCGTCGGGCCGAAGTAGTAAGCAGACACGCCCGATTGCGCGAGCACGGCATCGACGTTCGTCGACACGAACGGCGCATCGGACACGAGCACGTAGAAGTCCGTGAGATGCGTCGTCCAGCCGTCGATGCGATTCATCAAATCGATCGTCGAGATCGGGACACTGCGCTCGAGATCGAGCTGCCAATACGGCGGTCCGGAATCGTTGAGCGTGTGCATCAATCCGCCGTTGGTCACGCCGCCGTTGCCGGGATAGCCACTGTTCGCTTCGCCGTTGACGAAGAACTTCGCCTGCGTCCACGTGTCGAACGTCGACGATTGCGTGGCCTTGCCGCCGCCTGCGACGTTCACCGCCATCGAGCTCGCAGGTGCCCAGATTTCCACCTCGGCGAGCTGCAGGTAGTTGTTGCCCTTCAACTGCACGCGCACGTAACGGCCGGTGCGATTGATGTCGAAGTGCGTCGTCTGGCCCGGCGTGCCGGGGAAGTCGTAGCGGGAAACGCCTGCGCCGAGCGACGTCGTATCGATGAGCGTGCCGTTGAACGGCTGATCGGAAACGAAGACGACAAAGTTCGTCAGATAGCTGGCGTATTGATCGGTGACGTTCCAGACGTCGATGTCGTCGATCGGCTGAACGGATCCGAGGTCGACGTTCCAGAACGGCTGGTTCTCACCGCCGTTGGTCGTCGCAGCTTTGATCGTCGGGAAGAAGCCGGCGGTATTGCCGTCGTTTGCGTACGACGCACCGAAGTTGCCGTACGGATCCTGATGATAGGTCGTGGACTGATCCACGGCCTTGCCGAGCGCGAGGTTGACGCGCGAGACCTTGCCGGCGCGATCGAACCATGCCTGGCCGTCGACGAGCGAGAACGCCATGCCCTTGATGTCCACGTTCTCGAGTCCGACCGCGGTCGCGGGAACTTCGAGACGCACCCACTCGCCGGCTTGCGGCAACGGGCCCATGCGATACAGCGACGCAGTGCCCGCGACACCCGTGCCCCATTTTTGTTCGGTGCCCCAGAACGCCTGGTGATTCCATGAGCCGGCGGCGTCCTGCCATTCGAGAACGATCTCCGTCGGCGGATTGCACGGATCGAGGAGCACGTACGCGAAGAGCGCGTCGCCGTTCTGCGGCGTGATCGTCGCCGTCGCGTTCTGGAACCAATGCTGATGCGCGCCGGTGGCAACGGACTCGAGATGTGAGCGCGTGCCGCTCGCGACCTGATTCGTCTGCCAGTTCCACGCTGCGACGCTGCCGTTGTTGTAGACCGTCGCACCTGCCGGTGTGTCGTCATCGACCCAAACGGTTTCGTAGGGATTCGCCAGCGGCGGACGCGATGCGGTCGCAAGCGAGCACGTGTTCGTGCCGATGCGATCGATCCACGCTTCACCGCCATCGATGCTGATCCGGAATCCGGTGATGGTCTTCGTGCCGGTGATGCCGAGCGTGCTCGCGAGGGTTTCGAGGCGAATCCACTCCCCTCCTCGGGGCACGGGTCCGATGCGCACGTGAGCACTCGTAGGCTCGATGCGGCTCTGGCCCCACGATGCGCGCCACTCCGTCGTGCCCTGATACAGCGTGAGCAGGATCTGGCGCGGCGGATTGCATGGATTCACGAGTGCGTGGAGAACCACGTTCTCGTTCGAAGCGATGTTCTGCAGGTAGTTGTCGACTTTCCAATGACGCGCGCCGGTGCCAGCGAAGCCGATCGACTGCGTGCCCGATGCGGCTTGCGCAGACGTGAAGGCTCCTTCGCCGCTCGTCGTCGAGCCCGACGGCGCGGAGTCATCGACCCAGATGTTCGTCATCGATGCGAGCGTCGCAGTGGGCGGCGCGGTCATCGCGGGACACGGCGTGAGCAAGATCGTTGCGGCCGCACTCGCGCCGTAGAAGCCGCTGATCGATGCGCTGCTGTTCGCGCCGACGCGCTGTGTGATGATCGTGAACGTCGCCTGCGTCGCGCCCGGCTGCACGGTGACGCTCGCCGGCACGCTGACGAGGCTCGTATCGGAGCTCGTGAGCATCACGACCGCGCCCGATGCCGGCGCGGCTGCGCCGAGGATCACGTGCGCGTTCGTGAGCTGTCCGCCTTCGAGCGACGGCGAATCGATGGTGATGTTCGTGAGCGACGCATTCGTGGAGAGAATCGTCAGCGTCGCGTTTTGTGATGACGCGCCGGCGCTCGCGACGATCGTCGCGGTCGTGTCGGATGCAGGCGACGTCGTGGTGATGTTGAATTGTTCCGCGGACGCGCCGCTCGGAACGAGCACGTATGCCGGAACCGTGGCGCTCGTGCTCGAGCTCGTGACTCGGATCGCGACGGCAGCTGATGCGGGTGCGGAGAGACGAATCGTACCGGCCGCGGTCGAGCTGCCCGTAATCGTCTGCGGCGCGAGTGCCAGCGACAGAATCGTCGCCGTCGTCGGAATCGCGCCGTTGACGTTGATCGGTGCAGACGAGAGACGCGTCGCGTTGGAATCCGTCGCGAAGATCGTGAAGCCATCGCCCTGCACGCCCGTCACCGGAACGCTGAACGAGCCATTGCCCGCCGCGGTGCCGATGAACGTTTCGCCGCTGCGCGCGTTGGTGACGGTGAGCTCGATCGGTTGATCCGGATCGCTGACTGCACCGACCGGACCCGTGACGCGATACGAAGCTCCGTTCGGCGCAACGACGATCTGCGAAAGCAGCGAGGCGTTGAACACCGGCGCGCCGTTGTTCGGCGTCGACGGCATGACGCGCATACGAACCATCGCGCCCTCGGCCGCAACAAAGAGCTCGCCGTCGAGTGCGACGATGTCCGTCGGAGAACCCTTCACCGGCTGCGTGCCGAGAATGATCGGATTCTGTTTGTTCGTCACGTCGATGAACGTCACACCCGGCAGACCGTCGGCGACCGCGATGAGATTGGGAGTCAGCGGTGCGACGCCGCGTGCAATGCCGTTCGTCGTGAACGTGCTGAGCTTCTGCGGAGCCGCGAGATTCGTGATGTCGAAGATCGTGAGGATGGCACGACTGCCCTCCGGCGGATCGCCGATGACGTACAGCGTGTTGCCACTCACCGCACCTTCGAGCGCCCACCCTCCCGCGTCGGCGGTCGAGACGAGCGCCGGCGCCGCAGGCGTGCTGATGTCGATGATGAGGATCTGGTTGCTGTCTTCGACGAAGCCGACGACGTGCGTGCTGTCGATGGTCTGGATTCCCCAGATCGAAGGACCAGGGAACGAGGTCTCCGAAACGAATTGCGGCGCGGCAGGATTGTGTACGTCGTAGACCTGCAGGATCGCGCGATCGTCATTGACGCTGTAGCCCGAGGCGTACGCGTAGCCGTCGATGTACGTCACGCAGTTGACGAGATTTCCCGGCGCAGTGACGTGATGGCGCTCGCCCGTCGTGAGGCTCAGCGTCTCGAGATAGAACGGACCGTCGTACTGAGGACCGACGCCGAGGAACGCCCAGCCATTGCGCGCAGTCATGCCTTGAATCGGTCCGCTCGCGTGCCAATGCAGCGGCGTTTGCGATGCGAACGGCGTGTTGCGATTGAAGACGAAGACGGAGTCGGAGACGCCCGACTCATCCCACGAGAAGCCGTTCGTGGCGACAACGTAGCTGCCGTCGAGCGCGATGCGGCGCATCGAATCCGCCGGCGAGCTGCCAGCCACGCGTGGGATCGCGTACGCGTCCGTCGTATTCGCGAACGGAATCGCACCGACCGTGCGGGTGGAAGTGCGTCCCGCGGCGTCGGTCGCTGTGAGCGAGACGACAGCGCCGGATGCACCGCTGAACGTCGCCGGCCCGAAACTGCCGTCGTTCGCGACGGGGGTCGCGGAGGAGCTCGTGACGGAGGTCGATGCGATCACGGTCGTCGTCGACGCTGCGGTGATCGATTCGGGCGTGCCGGACACGTGCGCCGAGGTCGCGCCGTCTTTCGTCGTCGTGATGCGGCGGACGTCGAAGACCGGAGGCACGGGAACGCCGCTGATGATGCGAATGCCCGCATCGGTTGCGACGTAGATGACGTTACGCCCGATCTTGACGTCCCATGCTTCGCTGCCGACAGGCAATGTCTGCGTC
>DATKFO010000667.1:0-4452 GCA_035544355.1 Thermoanaerobaculia bacterium | reverse complement strand
TTACTGATTCCAAGCTACGTACCGACATTCGGACAGTTGGTCCGGCGATTGGACTATGGCTGAGTGTCCGAAACGAAGCACGAAACGAAAGAGAAGGAAAGCCAAATGAACCTGCTGATCGTCGCCGCCCTGACCCTCAAGCTCGACCTCGGAACGTTGTTCCATCGCACCGCCGAGCCGGTGCGCCAGCCGTCCGTCACGTGCGGCATCAAGACGGTCTCCTATCGCTTCGTCGGAGCGCCGGGAACGCAGTTTCGCTATGACGGCGAGACCTTCACCGTCCCCGCGAGCGGCGACATCGAATTGATCGCCGGCAAGCGCGCAACCGAATACCAGATCGCGGGCCGCACGCTGCCGCTCGAAGTGTGGCCGAAGGACGAGTTCGGAATGCGCACCGTTCCGCTGCCCACGGAGGAAGGCCGGTGATCAGTGCTCGGTGATCGAAGCGGTGCGAGGTTCGCCGGCACCTCCTCGATCACAGATCACTGATCACCAGCCACCAACAAAGGAGCCACCATGTCCGAATTCGTCACCGCAACCCTCTCCGATCTTCGCGGAGGACGCCAGAGCTGGCGCGTCGTCGCCACGATGTCCGTCCCTGCGTTCGTGCTCGCGCTCGTCGTCGCATTCGTACGTCAGCCGTTCTGAGGAGAAGCCGATGGAAGACATTCGCCGCATCACGCTCATCGCTCGCGGATCCGCATCCCCTGCGCGCACCTGGAACATGGATTCGCACAGCCGGATCATTTTCGTGAACGAATTCTCGGTCTTGCAGTACGCGCTGCGCAACGCGATGACGGAGTTCGATCGCGACGTCGAGCGCGTGATCATGGATCGCGCGACGACGGCCACGCAGTACCTCGACATGCTCGCCACCGTTCCGCACGAGTTCATGGGCGACATCGTGATGGTGCGCTACGACGACAGCGGCTTCCTCAGCGCAACAGGACGCGGCGGCGACCGGCTGCTGTATTCGATGAAGCCGGAAGACCTGCGCTTCTATCTGTCGGCGCAGGGACTCGTGGGACAGGATTTCTTGAAGCGCGCAGCGGCGTGATCAAGGTGACACATCCTTCACGTTCCTCGTTCCGTGTTCCTCGTTCCGCGTTCGCCGCTAAATGAACGCGGAACACGGAACGCGGAACACGGAACGGAGAAGCCGTCCCTGTAAAGAACGTTAATTCCCGCTCGGGTTGGGGCCGGTCGCGATTGTTCCATGCGAGAATCGCGGCCGGCCCCAATGTCGTTCCGACGCACCAGAATTGCGCTCGCTGCACTCGTCCTGTCGATGCTCGCGACGGCGCGCATCGCGGCCGAAGATGTGCAGGAGCTTCGCGCGAACGCGGGCGTCCGATTCTTTCGTTCGCTGCTCGCCGCGGACGTCGACCTCACGAAGAAAACCGTCCCGCAGGATCAGCTGCTCATCGTCTTCGTCTTCGTCGATGACGCGCGCCACGCGACCGATCTGGCCGCGCGCTTCAGCGAGCAAAACAAAGACCTCCGCGGACTCGGCGTCATCACCGAAACGACGCGCGATCTGACGCTCGCGAATTACGCGCAGCGCGTGCCGGCCGGGATCTTCATCGCGCAGCCGCCGAATCGAAAAGCACTCGCCAGCATCATCAAGTACGGCATCGATCATCACGTGATCGTCTACTCGCCGTACGAAGGCCACGTCGAAAGCGGCGTCCTCGGCGGACTCTTCGTCGACGCGCAGATGCGTCCGTTCGTGAACGGCGCGACGCTCAGCGCATCGCAGATCACGCTCAAGGACTTCTTCTTCAAAGTCGCGAAGGTGTATCCATGAAGCGCGTCGTCCTCGCGGTCACCGCGATCTTCGCGCTCCTCGCACTCCTCCTCGGCGCGCTCGTCGCGGTGTACTGGAACGCGGTTCTCCATCCGCGACTGCGCAGTGAAGCCGTTTCGCAAGCGGAGATCCTCGCGAGCTCGCAGGCGAACTTCGTCGCGGCCGCGCTGCGATCGGGTGAAGGTCCGGAACGCGTGCGCCACGTGATCGGCGCGCTCGATGGATTGCTGCTGCTTCGCGACACGCACAGCGGCATTCCCTACTTCGAGAGCATCGATCTGCAGATCGACTACGACGCGGTGCAGGCGCCGAAAGGCTCGCTCGAGCTGCATCGCGGCGCGAAAGGCGGCAGCGGATTCAAAACCGAAGTCGCGCTCTACGATCCCGAAACCTACGAGCTCCTCGGCGTCGCGACGTTCCACGTGAGCGATCGCTTCTTCCAACAACTCGCGCGCGATGTGCGCAGCGAGATGACGATCATCTTCGCGGCGGTACTTGCATTGCTCGCGGTGGTGTGGGCCGTGCTCCTCGGCGTGCTCACGAAGTTCCAGCGCCAGCGCTCGGAGCTCATCGAACAGGAGCGCCGCTATCACCGCCTCGTCGACAACCTGAGCACGTACTTCGTCTACGGACGCGGCGCGGACGGCGGCCTCACCTTCGTCAGCGACGCCGCCTCACGCGTCCTCGGCATTCCGAGTCATGAAGTGCTCGGCCGCATGCAAGAGCGCGTTGCGACGCCGCGATCGGGCGAGCACGAATACACCGTCGACGTGCACGGCGCCGACGGCGTCGTACATCACCTCGAGCTTTCGGAAGTGCAGGCGTTCGACGAAGAAGGCTACGAAGGCCTCGCGCGCGACGTCACGCCGCAGCGCCTCGTGCAGGAAGAGTTGCAGCAGGCGAAGGACCTCGCCGAATCCGCGAATCGCGCGAAGAGCCAGTTCCTCGCGAACATGAGCCACGAGATCCGCACGCCGCTCAACGCGATTCTCGGCATGACCGCGCTGGCGATGAAGCGCGATCCGTCGCCGAAGATCGGCGAATACCTCGACAAAATTCGCGCCGCGGCGAAATTGCTTGCGGAGATCATCGAAGACATCCTCGACCTCTCGCGCATCGAAGCCGGCCGCCTCGAGATCGAGCGCGTCGATTTCGATCTCGACGAGTTGCTCGCCGATCTCTCCGATGTCGTTGGACTGCGCGCCGGACAGAAAAACGTCGAAGTGCTTTTTTCTGCCGCTCCCGAAGTTCCGCGGAGACTGCGCGGCGATCCCGTGCGGCTCAAGCAGGTCCTGCTGAATCTTCTGAACAACGCGCTGAAATTTACGAGCAGCGGCGAGATCGTCGTCGAGATCGCGCCGATCGAGATTCGCCGCGAGCGCGCCGAGCTCGCGTTCTCCGTACGCGACACCGGCATCGGCATCGCGCCCGAACATCTGCCGACACTGTTCGAGCCGTTCACGCAAGTCGACTCCTCCAATGCCCGACGATTCGGCGGCGCAGGCCTCGGCCTCGCGATCTGCCGGCGGCTCGTGCGCATGATGGGCGGCGATCTCGTCGTCGAGAGCACGCCCGGCCACGGCAGCACGTTCCGCTTCACCGCGCAGTTCGACGTCGCGCGCGGCGCAGCGGGACCGCGTCGTCTCGCCGATGAGTTCCGCGATCTGCCCGTGCTCGTCGCCGACGACAACGCGAGCGCGCGTGCCGTGCTCACGAACATGTTGCGATCGCTTTCGTGTCGCGTGACGAGCGTCGAATCAGGCGAAGCGGCGATCGATGAAGCAACGCGCGCCGCACGCGAAGGACATCCGTATCGCCTCGCGGTGCTCGACTGGCGGATGCCGGGCATCGACGGAACCGAAGCCGCGTCGAAGATGGCGACGCTGCAATTGCCGGTCATTCTCGTCACCGCATACGAGCGCGAATACGCGACGCAACGCGCCGACGAAGTCGGCATCGACGCCGTGCTGCACAAGCCCGTCAGTCCGTCGACGTTGCACGACGCGTTGCTCGGCGTGCTCACGCCGGGCGCGCGCCGCTCGCGTGCAACGGACGCGCGATTGCGATTCGACAGCAAGAAGCGCGTGCTGCTCGTCGAAGACAACGAGATCAATCGCGAAGTCGCGCGCGAGCTGCTGCGCCTCGCGGGTTTGCAGGTCGCCGAAGCGCACAACGGCTATCAGGCGCTCGACAAACTCGCGGCCGAGACATTCGACGCCGTGCTGATGGACGTGCAGATGCCGGAGCTCGACGGCGTCGAGACCGTGAAGCGCATTCGCGCGCAGGAAAAACTGCGCGAGCTGCCGGTGATCGCGATGACCGCACACGCGATGCTCGGCGATCGCGAGCGTTTTCTCGATTGCGGGATGAGCGATTACATCGCGAAGCCAATCGAGGAAGAGCAACTCCTCGGCGTGCTGAGTCGCTGGCTGAATCTCGGTGAGACGCATGCACCGAAACCAGCGCGACCTCCGCAGTCCGCCGAGTTGCCGCAGGTTCTGCCCGGACTCGATGTCGCGGACGGCGTGCGCCGCACGAGCGGCAACATGGATTTGTACGGCCGCCTGATCGTCGAATTCCGTCGCGATCTCGACACCGTGCTCACGCGCCTCCGCATCGCGATCGAAGCCTCGGAAACGAACGCG
>DATKFO010000666.1:0-6633 GCA_035544355.1 Thermoanaerobaculia bacterium | reverse complement strand
GGGGGGGGGGGGGGGGGGGGGGGGGGAATGCGCTGCTCGAGCCACGACGCGAGCCGTTCCATCTCCGGCAGCTCCGTCGTCTTCGCGCCGTGCCAGCGCTCGGTCCAGCCGCGGATCTGCCTCGCGACGAAGCCTGATGCTTTACCGAGGGAGTCGAGGCCGTGCGCGGCGACGTCGATTGCGTGCAGGTTCGCGAGCGTGTCGATCATGCTGCCGCTGACGCGATGGCGAATCTCTTCGGTGAATGACGGAGGCTCGTCGGTACGGATCACGATTCCGCGGCGCCGCTCCATCACGTAGAAAATCGAGCCGATGATGCTGGTGTCTTCGCACAGCAGGTACGGGCGAGGTGCGAGCGGAAAGTGCGGGTGGACGGCGGAGAGCACGCGGCACTCGCGCGCCATGTCGTGTGCGCGCGGCGGCACAGGGCCGAACGGCGGGCGGCGCAGCACGAGCTCGAAGTCGCCGAACGCGAGGTCGTACGTGAGGTTCGAATGGCCGCCGGGAAATTGCGCGACGGTCATTTCGCCGTCGACTTTGAGCTCGCGGCGCAGGTAGTCCGCAAGCTTGTCCCAGTCGAGCTGCTCGCTCGCGCGAACGGGGCGCGTGTCGTTCATTTCATCCTCAGCACGCGCACGACGATCGACGGAAGGAATCGCTGCAGCTGGATCGCCCAGATCTCGGGGCCGCCGACGTGTACCTCGCGCTTATTTTTTGCGACGCCGCGCAGAATCACCGGCGCCGCTTTCTCGGGCAGCATCGCGTTCTTGTGCGTGTCGTCGGTCTGGCCGTGGCGCGTGCCGTCGCCGCGCAGCGCGTTCTCGGAGACTTTCGTGCGGATGTAGCCGGGGCAGACGATCGTGACGCGGATGCCGTGCTTCGTTTCTTCGTTGCGCAGCGCGTTGAAGAATCCGTGCAGCGCGTGTTTCGACGCGGCGTACGCCGATCGCAGCGGCACACCGACGTAGCCGATCACGCTACTGATCGGCACGATGTGTCCCGACTTGCGCGCGAGCATCGACGGCAGCAGCGCTTTCGTCAGCGCGATCGTGCCGAAGTAGTTGATGTCCATGAGCTGGCGATCGGTAGCGAGATCGGTCTCGGCGACGATCGAGCGCTGGCTCACGCCGCCACTGTGCACGACGATGTCGACGTGATCGAAGTCGCGCAACACTTCTGCGACGGCTGTCTTGATCGCGGCGTCATCGGTGAGGTCGAGCGGTTTGACGAGATGGCGATTCGGATCGGCGCAAAGCTGGCGGACGCGCTCGAGCTCCGCGGCGTTGCGCGCGGAAAGAATGACGCGCGCGCCTTCGCGGCTCCACGCGATGGCGAGCGCTTCGCCGATGCCGGAGGAGGCGCCGGTGATCCAGACGATTTTGTCGCGAAACATGATGGTCACCTTTCGTAGTACACGGTCACCCACTCCGCGACGCAGCATGGCTTCGCCGCTGCGTCGCACTCCACGGTCACGTTCCACGTCACTTTGTTCTCGTCCGCCGCGGCCACGCGAAAGCGTCCGCGGATGCGCGAGCCGGACGGCACGGGCGCGGTGAAGCGGACACGATTCAGTCCGTAGTTCACCGACATCGCGACGCCTTCGAGCTGTACGGCATCACGAAGCAAATGCGGCAGCATCGACAGCGTCAGGAATCCGTGCGCGATCGGGTTGTCGGAATCGACATGAATCCACTGCCGGTCGTTGGTCGCGTCCGCGAACGCGTTGATGCGCTCCTGCGTGACCGGCATCCAGCCGCTGACGACTTCGTCGCTGGGCAGTTTCATGAGTCCCGTCGCAACACGTTGCGCGCGATGACCATGCGATGCACTTCCGACGGTCCGTCATAAATCCGAAACGCACGCGCCTCGCGATAGAAGTGTTCGAGCGGCGTGTCGCCCGACACGCCGAGCGCGCCGCACATCTGCACCGCGCGATCGATGATGCGATTCACCGCCTCGGCCACAAACACTTTGCAGATCGACGACTCGTGGCGCATCTCGCTCCCCTGCTCGTGCTGCCACGCGGCGTTGAGCACCATGAGCCGCGATGCATGCAGCTCGATCTCGGAGTCGGCGATCATCCATTGGATCGATTGCTGTTCGGTGAGCTTCTTGCCGAACGCCGCGCGCTGCTTTGCGTAGCTGGTCGCGATCTCGATCGCGCGCTGCGCAACGCCCATCCAGCGCATGCAGTGCGTGAGTCGCGCGGGTCCGAGGCGGACTTGCGCGAGGCGGAAACCGTCGCCGATGCTGCCGATGATTGCGGAGTCGGGCACGCGCACGCTTTCGAAGTCGACTTCGCCGTGGCCGCTGAATCCATGCTCACCCATCACCGGCACGTTGCGCACGAAGCGGTAGCCGGGCGTGTCGGTGGGCACGAGGAACATCGTCGCGCGGCGATGTTTGTCAGCGTCGGGATCGGTGACGGCCATCGTGACCGCGAACGCAGCGCCGTCCGCGCCGGTCGTGAACCATTTGCGTCCGGTGATCTCCCAGCCGTCATCAACACGCACCGCGCGCGTCATCATCATCGTCGGATCGGAGCCGGCGCCGGGTGCGGGCTCGGTCATCGCGAAGCACGAGCGGATCTTTCCCTCGATGAGCGGCCGGAGATATTGCTCGCGCTGCGCGTCGTTCGCGTGATGCGCGAGCAAGTGCATGTTGCCTTCGTCGGGCGCCGCGCAATGCAACGCGAGCGGTCCGAGAAAACTGCGGCCGGCCTGCTCGAAGAGGACGCACATCGCGACGGTGCCGAGCCCGAGTCCACCGTATTCGCGCGGCAGTTGCGGTCCGAAGATTCCGGCGGCGCGCGCTTTGTCGCGCAGCTCGGCGACGAGCTCGCGATCGAGTGTGCGTGATTCGGCGGGAATCACTTCGTCGCGCACGAACGCGGCGACGCGGTCGCGCAGATCGACAAGGCCCGGCTCGAGCTCGAAGTTCATTGCAGGTTCTCGAGGATCGTGGCCGCACCCTGGCCGCCGCCGACGCACATCGTGACCATGCCGTATTTCGATTTTCTGCGGCGCATCTCGCCGAGAATCTGCACGGTGAGCTTTGCGCCGCTTGCGCCGAGCGGATGGCCGAGTGCGATCGCGCCGCCGTTGACGTTGACGCGCTCCTGATCCATGCCGAGCTCGCGCATCACCGCGAGCGCCTGACATCCGAAGGCTTCGTTCAATTCGATGATGTCGATGTCTTCGAGCTTGAGTCCCGCGAGCTTGAGCGCTTTCGGAACTGCGACGATCGGCCCCATGCCCATGATCTCCGGCGGCACGCCGCCGACGGCGAACGACACGAAACGCGCGAGCGGTTTGAGTCCGAGCTCGTCGGCGCGTTTGCGTGACATCACGACGACGGCTGCGGCGCCGTCCGAGGTTTGGCTGGAGTTGCCTGCGGTGACGACGCCCTTCGCGTGGAACACCGGCTTCAGTTTCGCGAGCGCGGCTTCGTTGGTGTCGGCGCGCGGACCTTCGTCTTTGTCGAAGGTGAAGCGCTGCGTTTCGTCGGTCTCGTTGATCTCGACGTCGAGCGGCACGATGCCGTCGTCGGCAAAGCGCCCCGCTTCCTGCGCGGCGATCGCGCGCTGATGGCTGCGATACGAGAACGCGTCGGCGTCTTCGCGCGAGACGTTGTACTTGCGCGCGACGTTTTCGGCGGTGAGTCCCATGCTGAGATAAACGTCGGGACGGTCTTCGACGAGCGTCGGATTCGGGCGGAAGCGATTGTTGCCGCGCACGAGGCTCATCGACTCGGTGCCGCCCGCGATGATCTGTTCGGCCATGCCGGCCATGATTCGCTCCGCGGCCATGGCGATGGTCTGCGATCCCGAGGAGCAGAAGCGATTCACGGTGACGGCCGGAACGCTGTCGGGCAATCCGGCGCGCAACGAAGCAATGCGAGCCACATTCGCCCCCGACTCCCCCTCGGGCGTCGCGCAGCCCATGATCACGTCGTCGAACGTTGCGGGATCGAGCTGCGTCTTCGCGACGAGTGTGCGGATGACTTCCGCGGCCATGTCGTCGGGACGCGTGGTGCGCAGCGATCCGCGCGGTGCTTTGCCGACGGCGGTGCGAAGGGCTGCGACGATGACGGCTTCGTTCATGAGGTCTCCTTGAACAAAATGCACGTGACGGTTCCGTGCGCGTAGAGCTTTCCGTTGGCGTCGACGATTCGTCCTTCTGCAGTGGCGGTTCGGCCGCCTGCATGAACGACGGTGCCGATGCACGTGAGCGCGCCGGCTTTTCGATGGATGGCGCGGATGTAGTTGATCTTCATCTCGAGCGTCGTGAAGATTTTTCCGGCCGGCATGACGGTGTTGACCGCGCAGCTCAACGCGCTGTCGAGCAGCGTCGCCGCGAGTCCGCCGTGCGCGATGCCGAGTCCGTTCTCGTGCTCGGGACGGATCTCGTCGATAACGATGACGACGCGTCCTTCGTCGACTTCGGTCATGCGCATGCCGAGGAGACGCACCATCGGCGCGCCTTCGACTTCGCCGCTCGCGACGCGGCGCATGTAGTCGAGGCCGGACAGGTGTTGGCGCGGATGGGGAGCGGACATGTCAGTTCCTCAATGGCTTCCCCGTCTCCAGCATGGCTTTGATGCGATCGATGGTTTTCGGTTGTGCGCAGAGCTCGACGAAGGCGGCGCGCTCGAGGTCGAGCAGGTATTGCTCGCTCACCCACTGCGGACTCGTGACGTCGCCGCCGCACAAGACGTGCGCGAGTTTTCGGCTGATCACGGCGTCGTATTCGGTCATGTACGCGCCCTGCTGCAGCACGTAAATTCCGGTTTTGAGCGCGGCCTGTGCGTCGCGTGCAGATGCGTAGCAGTTATCGCCCTCGATCGGCGGTGCGTAGCCGGCGGCCGCGATCTCGAGCACTTCCTGTTTCGCTTCGTAGAGCAGGTGATCGCGATTCATGACGATGCGATCGGATTCGCCGAGGAAGCCGAGCGTTCGCGCTTCGGCGGCGCTCGATGAGACTTTCGCGGCGCCGACGGTTTGCATCACGTTTTGCAGCAGCGGAACGGGATCGGCGCCCGGAGTGCGCTTCATGACGGGAGAAACGACGCGGCGGATCATTTCCTTGCACCCGCCCGCGGCGGGGATGAGTCCGACGCCGACTTCGACGAAGCCCATGTACGTTTCGCCCGCGGCGACGATGCGCGACGCGGCCATCGCCACTTCGAGTCCGCCGCCGAGCGTGCGTCCGAACGGCGCGGCGACGACGGGCTTCGCGCTGAAGCGCACGCGCTGCAGCGCGTCCTGGATCGCTTTGACGCTCTCGCCGATATCGCCCTGAACACCGGTGAGGTTCGCGCCGACGCAAAAATCGCCGCCTTCGTTGCCGATGACGAGGCCGAGCCAGTCGCCGCGCTCGACCTCTTCGACGCTCGCGACGAGCATCGCCCGGATGTCGCCGTCGAGGGTGTTCATCTTGGTGTGGAATTCGAGGCAGAGCACGCCGTCGCCGAGGTCGCGGAGGCTGGCGCCTTTGTTCTCCTGGATGACGGGGCAATCGCGGAGCGCAATCTGTCGCGGGTCTTTCGGAATCGCGGCGTACGACTTCGATGCGGGATCGTACGCGGCGCCGTCGCGATAGAACGTCTCGTTGCCGGCGGCGAGCATTGCGTGCACCCAGGCGCCGACGGCGACGCCGTGTTTCTCCATCGCGTCGACGGTTGCGCGCACGCCGATCGCGTCCCAGAGCTCGAACGGTCCGAGGTCGTGGGAGAAGCCCCAGCGCACGGCGTTGTCGATGCTGGCGAGGTCGTCGCTGATCTCGGGGACGCGGCGCGATGCGTAGCCGAGGGCGTTGTAGACGATGTGGCGTGCGAGCGCGCCGGCCTTGTCGTCCTGCTGCAGCACGAAGCGCACGCGATCGGCGAGGTTGCGAATTTTTGAAGCCTCGGCGAGCGACGGAATCGCGGGCTCGATGCGATCGCGATACTCGCCGGTCACCAGATCGAGCGAGAGGATTTGCTTGCCGCCTTTTTTGTAGAAGCCCTGGCTGGTCTTGTCGCCGAGGCGGCCTTTTTCCATTTGCGCTTTGCGCAGCGATTCGACGCCCGGCGAGCGGAGGACTTCGCGCGTTTCGTCGCCTTCGATGAGGCCGTAAAGATTCGACGCGACGGCGCTCGAGACGTCGAGGCCGACGAGGTCCTGCAGGCGGAACGCCGCGGTTTTCGGGCGGCCGATGAGCGGGCCCGCGATGGCGTCGGCTTCTTCGATCGTATAGCCGTGCTCGAGGACGTAGTCGACGAGCGTCGCGCCGCCGACGGACGCGAGGCGGTTCGCGATGAAGTTCGGCGTGTCTTTGCAGAACACGACGCCTTTGCCGAGGCGCTGCTCGGCGAAGTCGCGGACGAACTGCGTGATCTCCGGCGCGGTGTCGGGCGTCGGAATCACTTCGAGCAATTTCATGTAGCGCGGCGGATTGAAGAAGTGGGTCCCGATGAAGTGCTTCTTGAAATCGGCGGATGCGCTTGCGGCAATTTGTGCGATCGGGATTCCCGACGTGTTGCTCGAGACGATGCTGTCTGGCTTGCGGAGTCGCTCGATGCGCGCGATGAGATCGCGCTTCGCATCGATGTTCTCGTAGATCGCTTCGATGATCCAGTCGCCCTCGGCGATCC
>DATKFO010000665.1:0-5317 GCA_035544355.1 Thermoanaerobaculia bacterium | reverse complement strand
CGGCTCGGTCGTATCGACGCGCAGCGCTTCCTGTGATTCCGCGAGCACGATCGCGGCGGGCGTTTTCAATTCGTGCGCGGCGTCTTCGACGAGGCGGCGCTGCGATGCGAAGGCGCGCTCCAGGCGATCGAAGAGCGAGTTGATCACGCCCGCGAGTCGCCGCAATTCTTCGCCTCCGGACGTCGCGCGCACGCGTCGCGAGAGATCGGTCGCTTCGGCGGTCTCGGCGACGGAAGTCATTTCTTCGACGGGACGGAGCGCGCTGCGGACGGCGAACGAAAGGATGGTTGCGGAGCCGGCGACGCCGAGGATCACGAAGGCGATGAGGCCGACATCGATGCGGTCGAGCGTGCGGCGCGAGCCTTCCATCGAGCGCACGATGATCAGCGCAGCGCCGGCGGCGCGGCCTTTCATGTGCGCAACGTGAATACGCGCGCGCCAGCGCTGTCCGCTGAACGGCTCGACCGCGGCGAAAAAACCGTCTTCGCGGCCCGCGAGTTGCGCGGTTTCGGCGGGCGGCAACTGGCGGACGTCGCCCGCGACGGCGACGACGCGATCGCGGTCGTACACGATCACCGAATGACGCTGCAGCCGGAACACGAGGAGGTTCGCCTCAACGTCGCGATGCAGCGGATTGCGCTCGAGCGACGCGAGTCCCTGCTCTTCGAGATCGGACTCGATCGCCTGCGAAAGCGTCTCGAGCTCGCGATCCATGTCGGCGTACGTGATCGCGCGCAGCATGAACCGCGTGCCGAATGCGAGCGCGGACAGGAAAATCAGCGTGGCGATCGCGCCGGCGACGGGAATCCGCGATTGCGAGCGTTCGAGCATCACGACTTCATCCGATAGCCGCTGCCGCGGATCGTTTCGACTTTCACGCTCGAGCCCGCGGCGGCGAGCTTGCGGCGGATGCGTGCGATGAGCACGTCGATCGTGTTGCTCATCGGCTCCTCGCGCTCGCCCCACGCCTGTTCGAGCAGGTCGTCGCGCGAGATCGTGCCTTCGCACGCACGCATGAGCGTCTCGACGATCGCGTACTCGCGCGCGGTGAGCTTCAGCTCTTCGTCGCCGCGCAGAATGCGCCGCTGCCACGGATGCAGGACGAGATCGCCGCAGCGCAGATCCATCGACGGCCGGCGTTGATTGCGACGCAGCAATGCTTTGATGCGCGCTTCGAGCACGTCGATGTCGAACGGCTTGCCGATGTAATCGTCGGCGCCGTGCGAGAGGCCGGTGATCGTCGATTGCGGATCGTCGAGCGCGGTGAGGATGAGGATCGAGTTCGCGAAGCCGCGCTCGCGCGCGCGGCGGCAGACGTCGAGGCCGTCGCCGTCGGGCAGTCTGCGATCGAGCACGACGATGTCGTACTCGTGCAGATGCATGAGCTCATCAGCCTCGGCGATGGTCTCGGCCTGATCGGCGGCGACGCCCGCGCGCGACGCGGTGCGCGCGACGATCGAGCGCAGGCGCTCATCGTCTTCGACGATCAGCGCGCGCATGCGCGGCTCCTACGACGGCACGGTGCCGAGGCGTTCCAGCTTGTTCCAGCCGGTGCGCAGGCCTTGAACGGCGCTCGTGAGCGATTTGACGATCGCGACATACATCAACTGGCGATAGAAGAAGCGCTGCACGACGAGAAGCGGCAGCGCCTTCATCGATTCGCGCTCGATTCTATGCGCGACGGCGGACGCCGCGAGATCGATCGCGGTGAAGAGCGCGAACATCCCGCCGACGAAGCCCCACGAAACGCCCGGCTCGAACGCGGTGAGCGCGATCTGCAGATCGACGATCGGGGAGAGCAGTTGAAACGCGATCTGGAAGATCCAGAGCGACGGCAGCATTGCGCGTCCGAACCATTCGTGACGCCCGAGCGCGCTGCGATGTTTCCACAGACACTGCAGCGTGCCGAACGCCCAGCGGAAGCGCTGGCGGAACAACGCGCCGATCGTTTCCGGCGCTTCGGTGTACGAGATCGCGTCGTTGTCGCACTCGATGCGCCATCCCGCACGCCGCAATCGCCAAGTCAGATCCATATCCTCGGCCATCGTGTCGTCGCGGAAACCGCCCGCATCAGCAACGGCCTCGCGCCGCCACGCACCGATTGCGCCCGGCACGACGGTCACGGCATCGAGCGATTCCCACGCGCGGCGATCGAGGTTCTGGCTCGTGATGTATTCGATCGATTGCAGTTTCGTCGCGAGGCGGCCGCGATTGCCGACTTTTACGTTGCCCGCGACCGCACCGACGCGCGCGTCGGCGAAGTGGCGTACGAGGAAGCGGATCGCGTCGGCGTGGAGGACGGTGTCGGCGTCGATGCAGACGAGGACGTCGCCGCGCGCGTGGCGGATGGCGTGGTTGAGGGCGGCGGCTTTGCCGGAGTTGGGTTGGCTGAAGATGCGTTGCCGGTTGTCGGTTGCCAGTTGCCGGAGGATGTCTTGCGTACGATCCGTGGAGCCGTCGTCGACGACGATGATCTCGATTGGTTCGTAGGTTGACTTTTGGATGCTCGCGATCGTTTTTGCGATCACGGCTTCTTCGTTGTAGGCGGCGATGATCACGCTCACGGTTGGTGCGAACGTGTCGTCGAATGTGCGCGTGCGTTTTCGCAATGCGAGTGCGACGAGGATCAGGATGCGGGCGATGCCGAGGAAAATTGCGGCGATGAAGGTCGTCGCGAGGATCGCTTCGGTTCGTGATGTTGCGCCGAACACGATTTCGTCGTCGTCGAGGAAGAAGCGATCGGTGGCGCCGACCGGTGGCATCACGGCGTCGCGCGTCGTGTGCATCAGCTGCGACACCGTTGCGAAGCGATAGCCCTGGCGTTTGAGCTCGGGGATCAGCATCGCGAGCGCTTGCACGGTCGCATTGCGATCGCCGCCGCCGTCGTGCAGGAGGACGCAGTTGCCGCGCTCGTTGCGCAGGTTCGTGAGCACGGCGCGCTCGATGTCTGCGCCGTTTTTCTTTTCCCAGTCGAGCGGATCGATGTACTCGCCGACGGTGACGTAGCCGAGCTCCGCGGCGCGCGTGACGGGCACGATCTCTTCTCGCGTCGTCGGCTCTGCGTCGGCGTTGTATGGCGGACGAAAGAGCACGGTCGAGCGGCCGGTCACGCTCTCGATCGCGCGCTGCGTCGCGTTGAGCTCGAGCGTCGCGCGCATCGGCGAGACCGCGGCCATGTTCGTGTGCGTGTAGGTGTGGCTGCCGATCTCGCTGCCTTCGTCGACGATGCGCCGCGCGAGCTCGGGATGGCGCTCGAGGTTTTCGCCGATGACGAAGAACGTTGCCTTGACGTTGTACTTCTTCAACAGATCGAGGATCTCGGATGTGTACGGCTCCGCCGGTCCGTCGTCGATCGTGAGCGCGATCGTTTTCGGTGTGTAGCCGCCGCGGCGAATCACGAATGGCGTCGGGAAGCGCTCGTACGTTTCGTCGATGCCGAGGCCTGTGGCTGCGTCGACTTCGATCGTGCGGTGGCCTGCGGTTGGCGTCGCCGCGACTTGCAGGATCTCGCCGTCGCCAATGAACTCGACGGCGTTCGGAAACGTGATGTTCGCGAGCCGGTCGACGCGCGGCGCGGGCTTCGCGATGCGATCGATGAATTGCCAGACCGAGGGATCCTCGAGGCCGAGGGCCCAGAGTGCGATGCCGCGGACTCCGTGGGTCGATGCGAGGCGCCACTGATTCGCGGCGGTCACGCCGTCGAGCAGCCACACTTCGTGCGCGGCGCCGTCGTCGTCCTTGTAATTGAAGGTGGGATTGAGATCGGTGGGATCGAAGTCGATCGCGAGTGGCGCGTCGTCGTCGCCGAACACATCACGCGCGCGCATCAGCGTCTGCTCGTAGCTCAGCGGCTCGGCGCCTTCGTTTTCGGTCCAGTCGTAACCGTAGTTGCCGAGGCCGATCACGAGCTTTTCGCGCGGGACGTTGGCGAGACCGTCGTCGAGCACTTTGCGGAACCAGCGCAACGACGCGATCGGACCGGGCGCGCCGCCCGCGGAATGCTGGTCGTAGCCCATCACGATCGCGAAGTCGCAGTGCTTCGCGACGTCATCCCACAACGGTGTTGCGAGGCCCGCTTCGAGATCCGCAGTGACGAGCAATCCCGCAGGATGCAGCGCGTTCGCGACCTCGGCGACGAACGACGGAAAGAGTCGCGCATCCTCGGGCGTGAGGTTTTCGAAATCGAGGTTGACGCCCGCGAAACGATTCTCGAGCAGCCACGCGCGAAGCTGCATGATCACTCGTGTGCGTGACGAGTGATTCGTCAGCAGCGCGTGCGCGCGATCGCTCTGAAATTCGCCTTCGACTGCGTTGGCGAGCACCGGCACGATCTTCACTTCGTGCTCGCGCGCGATGCGCACGACGTCGAGGTTGTGATACGCGAGCGTCGGATTCCAATCGGTGTAATCGAGCGACGTGCCGTCCGCCGAGACGCGCAGCCACGCCGGCATCAGATGCGTGAGCCTTCCTGCATTCGCTTCCAATGAATGCAGTCCCGTCTCCTGCCACGGCGCATAAAACGCTGCCGCGATTCCATTCGACGTACGCGCAGTCGCGTGTTCCCGCGCAATTTCGCGAAAGAGCCGCCGCCGCGCGTTGCGGTACGCAACGTGATGTCGCGCAACGACGCGTGCGCGATGCAGATGCGAGCGCATCGCGATGATCGGCAGCACCGGCGCATCGACGAGCGTCATGACGAAAACGGCGAGGATGGCGAGCGTGAGCAGCGCGAGCACTGCGGCAATCGCGCGTGTTACGCGCTGCCGCTGCCGCGTCGGGTCGTGGAAAATCATTGCACGCCGCAATTCATAACTGTTGCGACGTGAACGGGGGATGAATCGTTACTCGTTTAGGAGATGAGATGAGAAGGCCAACCTCCACGCAGTAGCCGTTAGGCTCTGCAGCGAGAGATGAAGCTCGAAAGGAGATTGGCCATGAAGAAGTCTAGCAAGAAGACGAGCGAGAAGACGATGAGCGATGGGGTGGCGGCGATCGGGATTGATCTGAGCGATCGGACCGGACGGTTCTACGCGATCGACGAGGAGGGAGAAGAGATCGCCGCAGGAGCGATCACGCTGCGCACGCCGGAGTTGGAGAAGTGGGCGCAGTCGATCGCGCCGACGGTGATGGCGATCGAGGCAGGAACCCACTCGCCGTGGATCAGCCGGCTGTTGGCCCGGTGCGGGCACGAGGTGATCGTGGCCAATCCGGTGAAGGTGGCGTTGATCACCAAGAACGTGCAGAAGACCGATCCGGTGGACGCCGAGTATTTGGCGCGACTGGCGCGACTGGATCGAAAACTATTGTTTGCGATTCA
>DATKFO010000664.1:0-2889 GCA_035544355.1 Thermoanaerobaculia bacterium | reverse complement strand
AACGACCGCATTGCGCACGCCGGCGACGAAGATGCCGAACGCTTCGACGATCGCGTCGAAGCTGCCGTAGTACTCGAGATGATCCGCCTCGATGTTCGTGACGACGGCGATCTCGGGATGGAGGTAGTGGAACGTGCGCGCGTATTCGTCGGCTTCGGCGACGAGAAACTCGCCGCGTCCGCTCTTCGCGTTCGTCGCGAAGTTGCGGAGCATGCCGCCGATGAGGATCGTCGGATCGAGTCCCGCTTCTTCGAGGACCGTCGCGATCATCGCGGACGTCGTCGTCTTGCCGTGCGTGCCCGACACGCCGACCGCGCGCTTCTCGTTCACGATCGCGCCGAGCATCTCTGCGCGGAGAATCACGCGCACGCCGTGCAAGCGCGCAGCTTCGACCTCGTCGTTGTGTCCTTTGACCGCGGCAGTCACGACGATCGCGTCGACACCTTCGACGTGCGCGGCGTCGTGGCCGATGTGCACGCGAATGCCGCGGCTGGCCAGCAACTCAGTCGTCGCGGAGCGTTTGAGATCGCATCCGGAGACTGCGACGCCGGCATCCGCGAGGATCTCCGCGATGCCGCTCATCCCGATTCCGCCGATGCCGACGAAATGGATGTTTTTAATGTCACTGAAATTCATTCTTATATGGCGTCGTAATGTGAAATTTTAAGTGGTCTTCTGAATTAGCTCAATCAAATCAACGATTTTCTTTGTCGCATCGGGATGCGCCAGCGTCTTCGCTGCAGCACCCATCCGCGCCGCACGATCGGGATCATTGATGACTTCGGTGATCGCGAGCCCGAGTCGTTCCGGCGAAAGCTTCGATTCCGTGATCACGATCGCGCCGCCTGCTTTCTCGACGACGCGCGCGTTGATCTCCTGATGGTTGTTCGTCGCCGCGGCGAACGGCACGAGGATCGATGCGCGTCCGGCCGCGGCGAGCTCACCGATCGTCATCGCACCCGCGCGGCTCACGACGAGGTCCGCATTCGCGACCTCGCCGGCGATCGGATCGAGATACGGCACGACGCGCGCGCTCGAGAACGCGGACGCGCGATAGTTCGCTTGCACCCTCTCCAGCTCGCGCTGCCCGGTCTGATGCACGATCTCGAGTCGATCCTTCAGCGGCGCGAGAAACAGCAGCGCGCCGGACATCAGTTCGTTGAGCACGTGTGAGCCTTGCGAGCCGCCGAAGATGAGGAGTCTTCGCTTGCCGTTGGCCGTTGGGCGTTGGCCGGAGTTTTCGAAGAACTCCTGGCGAATCGGATTGCCGGTGACGATTGCTCTCGGCAACGCGCTCGGAAATGCGACCGCGACTTTCGTCGCGAAGCGCGCGAGGATGCGATTCGTGACGCCGGGGAACGCATTCGATTCGTGGATGATCGTCGGGATGCCGCGCATGCCCGCAGCAACGAGCACGGGTCCCGATGAGTAGCCGCCGACGCCGAGGACGACGTTCGGGCGATGACGGCTGATGTGACTCCACGCCTGCACAAAGCCGCGCGGCAGACGCAGCACGTTGCGAACGACATTCGCGCCGCCCATGCCTTTGAGTCCGCCGACGTCGATGAGCTCGAGCGGGAAGCCGGACTTCGGCACGATCTGCGTTTCGAGTCCGCGCGCGGTGCCGACGAAGACGACGCGACGCGCTGCGTCGCGCGCGACGAACTCGCGCGCAATCGCAATCGCCGGGTAGATGTGGCCACCAGTGCCACCTCCCGCGATCATCAATGTCGTCACGCCCTTCTCGCCCATCCCGTCCTCAACTCGATTGCTGGGAAAAATTCAGCAGCAGTCCTATGCCGATCAGGCTCGCGATCAGCGACGAGCCTCCGTAACTCACCAGCGGCAGCGGAATGCCTTTCGTCGGCAGCAGACACAACGCGACGCTCACGTTGATCAGCGCCTGAATGGCGATCATCAACGTGATGCCGAGCGCGCCGTAAAACGCGAATCGATCGCCGTTGTAGCGCGCAACGCGGAAGCCGCGCCACGCGAGAAATGCGAACACCGCGATCAGCGAGAACGCGCCGATGAATCCGAGCTCTTCGCCGATGATCGAGAAAATGAAATCAGTGTGCGGCTCCGGCAGAAAGAAAAGTTTCTGCCTTCCGTTGCCGATGCCGAGTCCAAGAAATCCGCCGGTGCCGATTGCAATCAACGACTGCATCGCCTGGAATCCCTTCCCCAGCGGATCCGCCTCGGGATTCAGAAACGACGTCAGCCGATCGGCGCGATAGTCGGCGCTGATCGCGAGTGCGAGCGCCGATGGAATCGCGATCGCGGAGAAGATCGCGACGTAACGCCACGCGATGCCCGCGGCGAAGACCATTCCTGCCGCAACCAGCACGAGCGTCGCCGCGGTTCCGAAATCGCGGCCGAGCAGAATCAGCCCCGCGAAGATCGCGAGCACGATGCACATCGGCGCAATCGTCGTCAGCACGTCGTTGATGCGCTCCTCTTTTTTCGCGAGGTGCGACGCGAGGAAGAGGATGACGAGCGGCTTCGCGAGCTCCGACGGCTGGATGTTGCACCACGGCAGCACGATCCAACGATGTGTGCCATTGATCGGCGTCTGAAACAGCGCAACGATCAGTGCGAGCGCGACGAGCGCCATCGCACCGTACAGAATGCGCGGCCGCCGCAGCACGCCGATGTCGAGGTGCATCAGCAGCACCATCAGCGCGCTGCCCGCGAAGAGCCACACGCCCTGGCGCACGATGAATTGATACGGATTCCCCGCGCCGAACCGCTGCGTCGCGATGATCGCAGACGCGCTGTAGATCATCACCAGACCGACGACGACGATCAGCATCGCGGAGCCGAAGAGCCAGGAGTCGTACGTGAGTTTCTTGCTCATCGCGTTCGCTCCGGTGGGCAGTGGGCGGTGGG
>DATKFO010000663.1:0-3363 GCA_035544355.1 Thermoanaerobaculia bacterium | reverse complement strand
TGCTGATGCGCAGACGCCGCATTGGCGGCGTCGTGATTCTCGTCCTCGGCGCAGGCCTCGCCGCCGGCATGTTCGTCGCGGTGAAGAAATACATCCCGGCCACGCGTCCCGGCGTCATCAATCGACGCCAGGGCATTCCGTTCTGGGAAGCCGCCGCGAGCGCGGGGAAGAAGGCGACGGTCGTGCACGTGCCGGTCACGTTTCCCGCGACCGATTTCGGCCACGGCGATGACGAAGGCCACATGCTCTCCGGCCTCGGCGTTCCCGACATCTCCGGCCGCGTCGGCAAGCCGTTCTTCTTCACCTCCGAGCTCGATTTTCAGCGCAGCGGCTCGAACGAATTTTCCATCGAGGTCGTGCAGCTCGAAGACAACAAGGGCGTGATCGAGACGAAGATCCAGGGGCCGCCGAACAAGCTGTTCAACGAGCCGCCGTACATCTCGATCCCGATGACGATCACGGTCGCGAACGATCGCAACTCGATCGAGATCCAGGTGTCCGGACAGAAATTCGATCTCAAGCCGGGGCAGTGGACCGGCTGGGTGAACTTCGAGTTCCCGTTCAATCCGCTGATCAAGATTCACGGCATCAGCCGCTTTCATCTCATCGCGTCGCAGCCCGAGGTGAAGTTGTATCTGTCGCCGATCAACTTCGATCCGCGCAGCTTGCCGCCGGGATTCAAAATCTCGGGACCGACTAAGTGGGCGCCGGAGCTCGCGAAGCAATACGGCCTGTACAAAACGATCGGCTGGCAGATCGACACGTGGGCGATTTCCGAGGGATTCGCGACCGAGCAGATCTTCTGGGACGACATGGAGTGGACCGTCACGCAGAACCGGAAGATGTTCAACGCGTTCCTGCAGAACAACGACACCGATCTGATGGTGCAATGCTTCGAGTTTCCTGATCGCGTCGGCCACGTCTTCTGGCGGATCATCGATCCGAAGCATCCCGCGTACGACGCCAAGCTCGCCGCCGAGTGGGGCGACGCAGTCTTGAAGTCGTATCAGCTGATGGACCAGATCGTCGGCGACGCCATGAAAGCGGCCGAGCGGAACAACGCGCTGCTCATCGTGGCCTCCGATCACGGCTTTGCGTCGTTCCGAAAGTCCGTCAACTACAACACCTGGCTCGTAGTGAACGGCTACATGACGCTCAAGAGCGGTGTGCAAGTGAAAAAGCGCAACGTCGAGATGCTCTTCGACCAGGGCCAGTTCTGGGAGAACGTCGACTGGTCGAAAACGCGAGCCTACGCGATGGGCCTCGGCGAGTTGTACGTGAACCTCAAAGGCCGCGAAGCCCAAGGCATCGTGAACCCCGGCGCCGAATACGACGCCTTGAAAACCGAGCTCAAACAGCGGCTGGTCGTCATGCAGGATCCCGAAACCAGCGAATACCCCGTACGCCGCGTCCTCGCACGCGAAGACATCTACCGCAAATTCGACCCGAACATGATCCCCGACCTCTTCATCACCAACAACGACGGCTACCGCGTCTCCTGGCAAACCTCCCTCGGCGGAATCCCGAAGAACCTGCTCGAACCCAACAAGCAAGTGTGGAGCGGCGACCACTGTTCGGTGGATCCGGAGATCGTGAAGGGGATTTTCTTCTACAACCGGAAACTGGCGACCGATCGCCCACCGTATATCGCTGATGTGTATCCCACGGTCCTTGGGTTGCTCGGTGTGAAGGCGCCGTATGAGTTGGACGGTGTAGAGTTGAAGTGATGGATTTCGACAAGGTCCTGGCGCTGATCAAGGCAATGAACGCCGAAGGCGTCGAGTACATTACGTTCGGAGCAATCGCACTCAACGCGCACGGCATCGTCCGCGCAACGACGGACGCTGATTTTTTCATTAAGCCGACAGCGGACAACGTCGATCGTTTGAAACGTGCGATCCGGCAGGTCTGGGACGATCCGCACGTTGACGAGATCAGCGCTGACGATCTTGCAGGCGATTATCCGAGCGTCATGTATGGTCCACCAGACGAGGAATTTGGGATCGACTTCGTGTCACGTCTTGGTACCGCGTTCTCGTACGATGACCTGGCATGGCAAGTCATCGAGATCGCGGGTGTCCCGACGCGAGTTGTGACCGCTCGAACGCTGTATGACATGAAGCGAGACACGGTGCGTGGGAAAGATAAGCTCGACGCGCAGTGGTTGAGGGAGCAGTTCGGATTCGAGGAGTCGTAGATGCCGATTCGAAAATACCGGTCGCTCGAGGAGATGAATCGCGATTGGAAATGGCTGTCGCCTGGCGACCCCGCCATCGCACGGAAGATCCGTCATCTCTGGCAATTGTCAGGAGCCTTGGTTGGGGGGCGCATGCATATTCCTCGCGGTGTTCGAAAGTACCGCTCGATCGAAGAGGCTGACGCCGACCGCAACCGGTTCGAGCAGGAACGCGTGAACCGCATTCGCGCGGAGCGCGAAGGCAAGTAGCGACGCGTGGACTACAAACGCCTCCTCACCCAGGTCGAGCGCACGCTCGAGCAAATCGAGACGAACGAGTCGCCGACGATCACTGTCCGGCAGCTCGCCGAAACGATCGCGTCCAATTTCCGCGATCAGCTTGGCATCAACGGTGGGCGCCTCTACGAGCTGCGCGACGACAACTGCTACGAGCTCGTCAGCCGCTTCGGCGAGTGTCATGACGGCGAGATTGGGATCGTCGTGCCGAGCGATTACAAGCCGATCGAGCTCGTGATCGAAGCGGGCATCGTCGTCATGGATCCGACCGATCCCGGCGTCGATCCGGTTCTCGAAGAACGTCTCGGCGCGCGGCGCTTCGCCGCGATCGCCGTGGGCCACGACGAGTATATCGTCAGCTTCAACGTCTCGCCCGAGCTGAACCGCAAAGACATCCTCTTCTCGCTCAACCTCGTGCGCTACACGATCAACCAGCGCTTCCGCGCGCAGCGCTACGAGTCGCTGATCGTCGAGGCGCAGCGCATCCAGCAATCGATCCTGCCGCAGCGCGTGCCGCAATACGCCGGCTACGACATCTGGGGACGCACTGTGCCGGCCGAAATCGTCAGCGGCGACTTCTACGATTTCATCCCGGTCTCCGACAACATCCTCGGACTCGCGATCGCCGACGGCTCCGGCCACGGACTGCCCGCTGCGCTCGTCGTGCGCGACATCTACATGGGCCTGCGCATGGCGACCGATCGCGACTTCAAGATCATCCGCACGATGGAGAAGCTCAACCACATCATCCATCGCAGCCGCCTCACCACGAAGTTCGTCTCGCTCTTCTATGGCGAGCTCGAGACCGGCGGGATCCTCATCTACTGCAACGCCGGGCACAACTTCCCCTTCCTGTTGAAGGGTCACCGCATCGAGCAGCTGCCGAGCAC
>DATKFO010000662.1:0-5557 GCA_035544355.1 Thermoanaerobaculia bacterium | reverse complement strand
AATCCGCGGTTCCGCAATTTCGGCCAGTTCGACGCGTACATCGGCAAGGGAACGCCGGAGCCCGGCGACGTCCGGCTATTGCGCGCCCTGGCCAGGGACAAGCGATTCGAGCTGATGTTCTACAACCGGTACATGAATCAGGCAGTCTTTCGCCGCGTCGGGCAGTGATGTTCGCTTCGCGAAGATTCAACCGATCGAGCGCGGTGCGCGCCGCCGCCCGACCTGAAATCCGAACCAGCGCACGAACTCGTAAATCAGGACGCCCGGCAGGCGATGCGTGTGTCCCTGCCTGATCAGGTACGCGATCTCTCGCACCAAAAAGGCGGCGGCTTCGGGGAGCGTCGCGCCGCGATCCATCCCCGCCATCCGCAGGGCCTGTCCGACGAGAAACGTCCGCTGGAAGAGTCCCCGCAGCGTGTAGTGATGCGCATGCAACGCCTCGGCGCGCGGCTCGTAAACGATCGATTTGCCGCGCATCAACTGCTGCTGCGCCCAGATCTGGTCCTCGCTCACCGGCACGTCGTCGTAGGGCACGGCCAGGATGTCGGCGCGCCGCACCGCGCTGAACGCGTTCGAGAACAACACGGATCCCGGCCGCGGATGATGCCCGCCCGGCTGCGGGTCGAAGCGCTTGGGATGCAGCGGATAGTTCCGCGACACGAAAAACATCTCCGTCGTTCTCGCATCGCGCGGCACCTGCCTGCCGTACACACCGGCGACGCTCGGATCATCGAGCGCGGCCGCGAAACGCAACGGCCAGTCGGGCGTGCACGGGAGAACGTCCTGCGTAAGGAAGCAGACGATGTCGCCGCGCGTCATCTGAACGCCGAGGTTTCGCGTCCGCCCGTGGCCGAATTCTTTCTGGGAAATCGAGTGCACGCGGAGTCCGGCCCGGCGGGCGTGCTCGGTGCTACCGTCGGTCGAGCTGGAGTCGATCACCAGCACGTCGAGATCGAGTCGCATGCGCAGCAACTGCAGATGCCTGCACAGCCGCACCAGGTCCGGCCCGCCGTTGAATGTCGGAACAACGACCGAGATCGACGGCATCTAGGATCGACCGAACTCCGACGCGCGAAGCAGGCTCAAAAAAAACGAGGCGAAGATGATCTCGACGCCGACGACCATCAAGGTGAGCGCAACCACGGCCGGCCGGACCGCGAACAGCATGCCCGCTCCCGAAACGATCCAGCCGGAGAGGATGTAGACGTTGATCGCCAGGCCGGCGATGAACACGATCCCCCCGACCGCAACTCCTCGCTCGAGCGTGTAGCGCTGATGAAAGCGCTCGATCCAACGGTCCGACAGGTGATGGTGAATGAGGCCGTACGTCTTGGCGTAGATGCCCAGGAGAACCAGCTGCAGGCCGAGGATCGCGACCGCGCTGCCGACGAAGAGGAAGTGGTAGTCGAGCGTAATGTGGCGGAAGCGGATCGGACCCGGCAGCAGCGCCGCCTGAAGCACCAAGCCCATCAGAAGCAGCGCGAGTCCGGGCACGAGATAGAGCCGCGTCGGACTGAGGATCAGGATTCGCCGCACGACGCGCCAGCCATCCTCCAGCGTTCGCCGCGAGTCCGTCGCGGCGCGTGGGCGGAACTCGACCGGGACTTCGACGATCGGCACGTCCGCGCGCGCCGCTTCGATCAGCATCTCGCCCGCGAACTCCATCCCGCTCGCGCCGAGGCTGAGCCGCTCGACCGTTTCGCGCGCCACGGCGCGCATGCCGCAGCGAACGTCGGAGATGCGCAGCCCGAAGTTGCTGCGCAGCAGAAAGTTCTGCATCGGCTCGAGCACGTGACGATGCGCCGCGCGCATCGCGCCGGGAAGGATCTCGCCGTTGCGACGCGTGCCGAGGACGAGGCCGTAGCCGGCTCGCACCGGCTCGACGAAACGGTGCAGGACGGACAGGTCGTACGTCCCATCGCCGTCGACGAACACGATGATCGATCCACGCGACTCCTCGACGCCGCGCAGGCAGGCCGCACCGTAGCCGCGCACCACCTGCCGCACCACGCGCGCGCCGGCCTCCGTCGCCGTCTGGATCGAGGAATCCGTCGAACCGTTGTCGACGACGACCACTTCACCGCGATAGCCGCACGCCGCCAGCGCCGCTTCCGCCTCGCGCACGACTTGTCCGATCGTCGCGGACTCGTTGCGGCACGGAATCACGATCGAGACGAAGTGATCGCTCGATGAGCGCTCCTCGCGCAGCTCCGATTCGCGTTCCGTCACCGCTGCAGAATCCACGGCGTTACGGTACATGAGCACCCTTTCCGACTCAAACGCAGGCGGCGTCGTCCTTATAGGTGCGAAGGATCCCCTGCTGACGGAGCGCGCCCACGAGGGTTCGGGCGGCTGCAAGCCGCCCTACTTTGAAATGACTGGCTCCAAAATGCGCGCCCTCGCGAAGGCCCTGTAGGGGCGGCCTGCGGCCGCCCGAACCCTCGTGGGCGGTGGAAGCCAGTTTCTGCAGGCTCAGCGCCCACGCTGGGAAAGGGCTCCTAATGACATGCATCGCGAGAGTGACCCCCACATCCGCCTTCGGCACCTTCTCCCCCGAGCCCGGGGGAGAAGGGACTCGATGGGGAAATCTCTCGCGAGAAACAAACAATCGAGCGTGGCGCTAGCGGCGAAGGCGCCGATACCACTCGAGCAGCGACTCAGGGATGGGTTGTCTCACGATCCGCAGGAACCAGCTGCGCGGCAGAAGACGAGCCGCGATCGCGTACACGCGCCAGCGCAGCGCGGTGAGCGATTCCGTCGCGGCGCGCGACGCATTCGCGATTCTTCGTGCGCCTTTGCGACGCTCGCCGTGTTCGACGTCGTCGATGCCCAGCGCGACTTCGTAGATGAGCGGCGACCAGCGCTCGCGCAGCGGTGACGATTCGAAGCGCCGCGCGATCGCGATCAGCCCATCGATCATCCGCTCCGAGTCGCGGCTCATGCTCGTGCCGTGTGTGCGCACTGCCGCGACCGGATCGTCCGGGCCGCAATAGTCGAAGCGGCAACCCGCGGCCGCGCAACGAATCCAGAAGCCGTAGTCCTCGTGTGCGGGCACGCCTTCGTCGAACGTGCCGGCGACGTCGAAGACGGATCGCCGCACCATCGCGGCGAGCACCGGCATGATGTTGTAGTGCTGCAGCTTCGCGCGCGCTTCGTCGTTGCCGTGCACGCGCGCCATCAGCGATCGCGACAACTTGCCTTGCAGCGACGCCATCAGGCGCTGCGGTTCTTCCGTGCGAAAGAACGCGACCTCGCTGTAGACGATGTCCGTCTCCGGATGCGCGCGCAGAAATTCGACGTGCCGTTCCAGCTTGCGCGGCGCGAGGCGATCGTCGGCGTCGAGAAACTGTACGAGCTCGCCGCGGCTGTTCGCGATGGCCGTGTTGCGCGCGGCGGCAAGGCCGCGATTCTCCTGATGAACGACGCGGAATCGCGAATCGCGCTGTGCGTACTCGCGCGCGACGGTCGCGGTGTCGTCCGTCGATCCGTCGTCGACGATCACGCATTCCCAGTCGTCGAACGTCTGCGCGAGCACGCTGTCGAGCGCATCGCGCAGAAACGCCGCGTAGTTGTACGCCGGCACGAGGACGGAGACGGTCATCGCGACGCGGCCTCGCGCAGGATCGCGTCGAGCTCGTCGCCGGCGGAATTCCACGAATAGCGTTCCGGCTCGCGCGCGGGCGGAGTTGCTTCGCCGGCCATCACGCCGGCGATGAAGCGTTGGATGCCTTCGGTGTCGCGGCCGGAGAACCGCGTCACGAGTCCGGTGCGCTGCGCGACGGCGTCGACGTCGCTGCCGGGCGGCGCGATCAGCAGCACCGGCGTGCGAAGGCCGATCGGCTCGAAGAATTTTCCGGTGATGATGCCGCGCTCGTGCGCAGTCGTCGCCTCACGCACCGTGGCGATGACGAGCGCGAGATTCGCGCCGGCGATGGCGGCGAGCGCTTCGCGATACGGAACGAATCCGTGCGATACGACGCGATGCTGCAGGCCGTACTGTTTCGCCGCGCGGCGCACATGGTGCGTGTAGCTTCCGAAGTAGTGAAAACGCCACGCGAGGGTTTTCTGGTCGAGGGCGCGGAGTGCGGCGAAGACGGGATTGATGACGATCGCCGGCTGGTAGAACGTGCCGGCGTAGACGATCGCGAATTCGTCGAAGGTTCGCGGCTCGATGCTCGCCATCAGCTCCGGGTCGTATCCGTTCGTGATGACGCGGACTTTGTCGTTGCCGGCTCGCGCGCGCAGCAGGCTCGCGAGCGTGGGAGAAACCGTGATCGCGGCGGCGCACGCGTCGAGCAGATGCGTTTCGGTCGCGATCACTTCCTTCGACGCCTTCACCCACCACACGAGCGCGTTATCGGTCCACGGATCGCGATAGTCGAGCACGAACGGACATCCGAGCCGCCCGGCCACGCGCGCGGCAACTGGAAATGTTTCGAAGGGACTTCCGGTCGCGAGGACGATGTCGAAGTCGCCCGCACGCAACAACGCACACGCTTCTTCGGCGCGCGCCGCCCACGATGTTTGCGAATCGCATCCGAACGCGCGTGCGAGCCGCCGCGCGAGGAAGTAGAGGACGCGCCACCATCCCTGATCCGGGAAGTTCGCGTACCAGAAGTAGCTGAAGCGCGGGCGGACGAGAATGCGCTTCACGCCTTCGATCTCGAGCGCGGAATCGGCGCGCGTGAGAATGCGCGGATCGGGCGTGACCACGGTGACGTCCCACCCGCGCCGCGCGAGTTGTTTCACGAAGTTCCACGCCCGCACGGCCGAGACGAGCGGCGCCGGAGGAAAGTACGCGGCGAAAAACAGGAGCTTCAACGCAGACGCTCTCCGCTGATTCGCTGCGCGATGCGCGTCGCGGCGTTTCCATCGCCGTACGGCGCGCGATGTTCATCGCCCGTCGTGCCGATCGCAGCGACGATCGCGGCACCGATCGCGTCCGCGCTCACCGGCGCGCAGAGACGGTTCCATGCGAGGTCGATGAGCTCGACCCATTCCGTCTCGTCGCGCAGCGTCACGCACGGCACGCGGTGAAAATACGCTTCCTTCTGCACGCCGCCGGAGTCGGTGGCAATCACCGCCGCCGATTCTTCGAGGCGGAGCATGTCGAGATACCCGACCGGCTCGATGATGCGCAATGAATCGACCGCCGTTCCGAGCGCGCGCTTCGTTCGTGGATGCAGCGGCACGACGACCGGGAGCGTGCGCGCTGCGATCGCGAGTCCGTCGAAAATCGCGCGCAGACGTGCGGGATCGTCCGTGTTCTCCGCGCGATGAATCGTGGCGAGGGCGTACGACTTCGGCGCGAGCGACAGCGTTTCGAGAATCGTGCTCTTCATCCGCGCCGCCGCGGCGAAATGAAGGCTGACGTCGTACATCACGTCGCCTACGAGATGAACCTTCGACGCGTCGATTCCTTCGCGCGCGAGATTGCGCACGGCCGCATCGGTCGGCGCGAAGAGCAGCTCCGACAAATGATCGGCGACCACGCGATTGATCTCTTCCTGCATCGCACGATGGAACGAGCGCAGGCCGGCTTCGACGTGGGCGACCG
>DATKFO010000661.1:0-2489 GCA_035544355.1 Thermoanaerobaculia bacterium | reverse complement strand
AAACGGCGCCGCGCATGATCACGTCCGAGCGCTATCTCACGTATTCGGGTCAGGACTTCGCGCCCGCAGTTTCGCCGGACGGAAAATTGATCGCGTTCAGTTCCAATCGCGACGGCGTGCAACGCATTTGGCTCAAGCAGGTCGCAGGCGGCAGCGAAGTCGCGATCACCGGCGGGCCGGATGATTTCCCGCGCTTCTCGCCCGACGGCTCGACGATCGTCTACGTGCACACCGATCCGGGAAAACCGGCGGCGCTGTATCGCATCGCAGTCGTCGGCGGCGAAGCGCGCCGCATCCTCGAAAACGCCACGAGCGCGGACTGGTCTCCGGACGGCACGCAGCTCGCGTTTACACGCAACATCGCACCGGTGAATGGCCGCGCGCAGACCGCGCTGCTCGTGTCCGGACCCGACGGTCAGCACCCGCGCGAGCTCGGACGCGTCGATCTCAATGCCCTCACATTCCCGCGATGGTCGCCGGACGGCACGCGCATCGCCGCAGTGGGCGCCGTCGGCCGCGTGATCTCGAACGTCTACATTTTCGATCTGAAAGGTGGCGCGCCGAAAGAGCTCGCCGCTCCCGACAAAGCGGGCGAAGTCTCATCGGTCGTTTGGTCGAGCGATGGACGTTCCGTCATCTACGTACGCGCCGACTCGATCGAAGCGGTCGTCGGCAGCACTGCACACGTCGTTCGTCACGACGTGAAAGCCGATCGCTTCGAGCCGATCGCGTGGAGCTCGCACAACGGCGCGATCCTCGACGTCCTCGGCGACGGCCGTCTCGTGCTCGACACGCGCTCGCCTCGCGACAATCTGCGCGAGCTCGCGATCGACAACGGAGCTGCGGACCGCTGGATCACGCGCGGCAACAGCAGCGATCGTCAGCCCGCGTACGCGCCCGATGGCAAGTCGATGCTGTTCACGTCGAATCGCAGTGGCAATCTCGATCTCTGGATGATCGAGACCGACGGTGGCGCGGTGAAACGCATCACCGACGATGCGGCGGAAGATTGGGATCCTGCGTTCACCGCGGACGGCAAGCACATCGTGTGGAGCTCGGGACGCAGCGGCAAGCTCGAGATCTGGATCGCGAACGCCGACGGCAGCGACGCGAAGCAGATCTCGCAGGATGGATTCGACGCCGAGAACCCAACCGCCACTCGCGATGGATGGGTTCTGTACAACTCCTTCCATCCCTCCACGGATCGCACGGGACTTTGGAAAGTCCGCGAAGACGGCACGCGCGCCGTGCGTCTCGTCGGCGGTCGCACGTCGCTGCCCGAGGTTTCGCCGGATGGGCAATACGTCGCGTTCATCAACAACGGCCGCGCGCTCAACGCGGAGATTCGCGTGCTGCGCGTTTCCGATGGCAAGGACATGGGATTCTCGATTCCGATCGTCCCCACGCGCCGCACCGGCGCAATCCTCGGGCGCATGCGCTGGATGCCGAACGGCAAATCGATCGCATTTCTCGCGCAGAACACCGACGGCATCAACGGTGTGTTCGTGCAGGACTTCGTGCCGAACACGGACACGACGAAATCGCGGAAACCGCTCGGCGGTTTCGATCGCGAGCGCGCGACCGAGTCGTTCGGGATCTCACCCGACGGCAAGACGCTGACTGTTGCGGGATGGGAACAACTCTTCAGTATTTTCTCCGTAGAAGGAATCCCGGAAGTGGCCACGAAACGAACGAAGAAGGAGAGCTGACACATGACGACTCAGGACATGGCATCGTCAGTGGTGTTGCGCGGAATCGACGCGCGTACGTTTTCGGAGATGGAGCTATTCGTCAAAGATCTCGAAGGCAGGCCGACCGAACGCCTGCTCCGCGACCTCGGACAGCTCGCCGAGCTGTCGGCCACGAAGGTCTCGCTCGTGTCGTACGTGATGGCGAGCAAATATCGCACATCCGACATCGAGCAAAAGAACGTGATCCGCGAGAGCGTCGCGGCAACGGTCGAGCGATTGCCAGACGGCGAAGCGCGCGAGCGCGTGGCCGCGATCCTCGATCGCATGCGGTAGGCGTTGGACGGCGGACTGATCGTCCGCCGGTTTTCGCCTAAACCTGGTGAATGTTGCCGCTCGTCTTCCCGACGATCGTGCAGCCGGTCAGGTAGATGTTGGATCTGGCGTCGGTCGAGAGCGCGAGATTGCTCGACGTCACGGTCAGGTATTTGAGAGAGATCGCCGCGCTGCCGCCCGCCTGCACGCTGGTGTCCTGGTGATTCGCCATCTGTGTCGTCACCGATCCCGAGGTCATGACCACGATCGCCTGATCTTTCGCGCCGATGCCCATCGGATAGTTGGCCGCCGGGCCGATCGCGTTGAGTGAGATCGTCACGTTGTCGATCGCCGCAGACGCAGGCCCCGAGGTTCCGTCGACCATGATGCCGTTGAACAGGAAATCGCCGGCACTCGCGTTCTGGATCACGCAGGAGACGATCTCGAAGTTCGTTGCCGCGACGACGGAGACGGAGTACGACGAAC
>DATKFO010000660.1:0-3763 GCA_035544355.1 Thermoanaerobaculia bacterium | reverse complement strand
CCGCCGTCGCGGATGATGAACTCCCCACGGCATCCGTCATCGACCCAGATCGCATTTCTTCGCACGCCCCACGACTTTCCGCGCACGCACGCGTTATCGCTGAGCCGCCGCGCGAGCACGACCTCGCCGCGAATCGCGGCGCGGCAGGTGTGGCGGATGTTGTTCAGCGACTCGCACACGAGATGCGTTCCCGAGATGTCCGACGAATCATTCGTCACTTCGAACTCGGCGCGGCAGCCGCCGCTCACCCACACCATCCCGTTGCGCGTGCCCCAATTGCGTCCTTCGACGCACGCCGTATCGCTGAGCTGTCGCGTCAGCATCACCCGCCCGGCGTCGTACGTGTTGCACTGGTGGTACTTCCCGTCATACGACTCACATCGAACCGTCTGCGCTCCAGCGGCCGCGGCCACGAGCAGCAGAGCGATCGCAGCAAGCAGACTTTTTCGCATCGCTGTGTTCCTCCGCCTCACGTAATGCGCGAGGTTTGCCAGAAAAGGCGGACTCGAGAGACCTACCGGCTCGACTCCAACACGAATTCCGCGCGGCACCCGCGATCCACCCACACACCATCCGGACCGTAGCCCCAGCTCGTGCCGCGAATGCACGAAGAATCGCTGATCTGGTGCAGCAGCGAGACTCCGAAGCTCGTGCTCGCGGGGCAATCCATCCTTCGCCCGTTGATCGACTCGCACACGAGATGCGTTCCCGAGACTGACGCCGAATCATTCGTCGCCTCGAACTCCGCGCCGCATCCGCTACCCACCCACACCATCCCGCTGCGCGTCCCCCACGTCGTCCCTTCGATGCACACCATGTCGCTGAGCTGCCGCGTCAGCATCACGCGTTCGGCGCCATTCGTGCGGCACTGGTGGTACTTTTCATACTTCACGTCGTTCGACTCACATCGAATCGTCTGCGCACCGGCGGCCGCGGCCACGAGGAGCAGAGCGATCGCAGCAGGTAGATTCTTTCTCATCGCTGTGTCCTCCGCTTCTCCCTAACGCACGGCGTCTGCCAGTACGACCGTGCTCATGCGCTGGCCCGCATCGATTCCGCCCCCACACCGCACAGAAATGCACGAAACTGATCCGCGTACAATTCGCGTCCGAATATCGCCCTGACCCGACCATGACCAAGCGCGCACTCATCACCGGCATCACCGGACAGGACGGCAGTTACCTCGCCGAGTACCTCCTCGACCTCGGATACGAAGTGCATGGACTCGTGCGCCGCGTCGCGTTCGAGATTCCCGAGCAGCGCTTCAGCCGCATCGCGCACATTCTCGATCGGCTCGTGCTGCATCCCGCGAGCCTCGAGAGCTATCCGAGCATCTTCAACGTCATCAGCCGCCATGCCTTCGACGAGTGCTATCACCTCGCCGCGCAGAGCTTCGTCGCGGAGAGCTTCGCCGACGGCTTTTCGACGATGGGGCTGAACATCAACGGCGTGCACTACGTTCTCGCTGCGCTGCAGCAGCTGCAGCCCGATTGCCGCTTCTACTTCGCCGGATCGAGCGAGATGTTCGGCCGCACGCTCGAAGCGCCGCAGAACGAGCGAACGTCGTTCCATCCGCGCAGCCCGTACGGCATCAGCAAAGTCGCCGGCCATCACCTCACCGTCAACTATCGCGAGACGCACGACATGTTCGCGTGCAGCGGCATCCTCTTCAATCACGAGAGCCCGCGCCGCGGACACGAATTCGTCACGCGCAAGGTCACCAGCGCGGTCGCGAAGATCGCGCTCGGCCTCGCCTCCGAAGTCCACCTCGGCAATCTCGACGCCGTGCGCGACTGGGGTCACTCGCGCGATTACGTCCGAGCCATGCATTTGATCCTGCAGCAGCCGGAGCCGCGCGATTACGTGATCGCGACCGGCGAGCCGCATTCCGTGCGCGAATTTTGCGAGCGTGCGTTCGCACTCGCGAACCTCGACTACCGCGACCACGTGGTCGTCGACGAGCGCTTCAAGCGCCCGCATGAAGTCGAGTACCTCATGGGCGACGCGACGAAAGCGCGCAACGAGCTCGGATGGTCGCCGACGTCGAGCTTCGATGATCTCGTGCGCGAGATGGTCACGAGCGATCTCGCTTTGCTTCGCGCACGCGCCGAGACGCCTGCATGAACGACGCGTTCGAGTGCGAGTTGCTGCGGCGCGAAGTCCGTCGATTGCTCGCGGTCAATCGCACGCTCGAAGCGCGGCTCGCACTCGCCGAAGGGGAACGCGATCGCCTGCGCAGCTACGTGACGGTGATCGAGCGCTCGCGTCCGTGGCGCGTCGCGCAGAAGTTGCGCGCCCTGTTAGGAAGGCAATGGTAGGGACGGAAATGGTCGACGTCGATTGGCGCGCGGTTGCCGAGGAGCGGCAGCGCGAGATCGAGCGCTTGCGTGCGCAGTTGCTCGCTGCGATCGATGCGATTCCTGACGCAAACGTGCGCGCATTCATCACCGCACTCGATGCCGAACAGCCCGCGTGGCTGCGCGAGCTCGATGTGATGCGCGCGTCGTCGGCGTTGGAGAGTGCCGAGGTGACGAGTGTGATCGAAGATCTGTGGCGGCGGGTGAGCGCGGAGTGATTTCGATCATCACCCTCGCGTGGAACCGCTGGCCGCTGACACGCCGGCTCCTCGACAGCATCGCGCGCTTCACCGATCTGAACAAAGTCCGCGTGATCGTCGTCGACAACGGCAGCACCGACGAGACCCCGCCCGAGCTCGCGAAGTACGATTGGGTTCGCGTCCTCCGCAACGAAACGAACCTCGGATACGTGCGCGGCAACAACACGGCGCTTCGCGACATCGACACCGACGTCGTGCTGCTCAACAACGACATCGAGATCCTGCACGACGGCTGGCTCGAGCGCTTGCAGGAAACTGCGCGCGACAACATCGGTATCGTCGGTTGCCGCCTGATCCTCGGCGACGGACGTTTGCTGCACGCAGGCACGTGGATTCGCGCCGACACGTGCTGGGGCCAGCAGATCGGCGCCCTCGAGCCCAACCTCGGCCAATACACCGCGACGCGCGACGTCGAAGGAATCGTCTTCGCGTGCGCGTACATCCGTCGCGATGTTTTGCAGAGTGTTGGATTGTTGTCCGAAGATTACGAGGCGTATTTCGAAGACACCGAGTATTGCTTTCGGGCTCGCGAACAGGGATTTCGCGTCGTCTGCTGCGGCGACGTCACGATGCGCCACGACGAGCACGGATCGTCGTTTCGCGAGGAAACGTTCCAGCGCAGCCGCGCGGTATTTCGTGCGAAATGGCGCGAGAAACTCGAAGCGCACTACACGCACGAGCTCACGTGGCAATCGATCATGAATCGGCCGGACGGCTACTCGGTGAGCTCGCGCGAGATCATGCGCGCGCTCGATCAGGAGCACGTGCGTCTCACCTATCGCTACGCGTACGACGGCTGGCCCGCGATCCCGAACGAAGATACGAACACGGGCGACGCGCTGCTCGACATCATCCGCTCGCGAAAGGCGCCGTCACGTCCGCGTGTGGCCGTGACGTACGCGCAGGGCGACGCGTTCCGGCACAATACCGCCCGCTACAAAATCGGCTTCACGATGTTCGAAGTCGATGGGATTCCACGCGACTGGGTGCGGAACGCCAACAGGATGGACGAAGTGTGGACACCGACGGAGCTCGGCAAGCAGACGATGCTCGCGAGCGGCGTCACGAAGCCGATTCATGTCATCCCACTCGGCTTCGATCCCGATCACTTCCATCCCGCGATTCAACGGATCGCGAACGATCGCG
>DATKFO010000659.1:0-3018 GCA_035544355.1 Thermoanaerobaculia bacterium | reverse complement strand
CCGCCGGCTTTCGTGAACGCGTCGCGCACGACACTGCACGCGCGTCGCGCAGACAACGCACCCGCGCGGCGCTCGAGCCACACGGACGTCACGCCGCGAAAGTCGATTTGCGGATAGCGCTTCGCGGCGTCGGCGAGCGTGAGCTTGTCGATCGGGAATCCGAGCGCTTCGAGAATCGGCACGGCGGAGCGCACGTACGCGTCGTCGGCGCGATGCATCCAGAGCGCGCCGGTCTCGACGTACAGCGGATCTTCGGTCGTCGCATCGAGTGCTTCCCATTGCTCGTACGCGCGCTTCACCATCTCGGAGTAGATGCGATCGGCGCCGTAGATCGCGCGAATCACCCGCGTCTCGCCCCCGGAGCTCGAGCGCGTGTTGCCTGCTCCCCAGGCGTCGATCAGCGTGACGTTCGCGCCGAGACGGCGGAGATGAAGTGCGGTCCATCCGCCGAACGCGCCGGCCCCGACGACGGCGATGCGAAGCGGCGGAGATCCGGCGAGCAGTTCGAGAGCGTCGAGATGCGCGGCGAGAGGAAGCGCGGCGACACCGCCGAGGAAGGTGCGGCGTGTGATGGTCATGGTGAGGATTGTAGGGGCGGCCGCGATGGCCGCCCCCGGAAGGTGAGAGTTTAGAAGTTGACGCGCGTGGAGATGCCGATCGTGCGCGGCTGATTCGTGAGATGTCCCACGCGCGCGCGCGTTCCGCGCTCCTGATCGAGGGCGAGGGACGATTCCTCGTCGGTCAGGTTGTTGATGTAGAGCGCCGTGTCCCAGTTGCCCTTCAGGAATCCGAAGCGGACGTTGATGATGTCCGACGCTTCGAGCTTCGGATCGAACGTGAAGGTCTTCTGCGTGTACGGTCCGCCGATGTCGCCGGCGAAGCTGTCGAGAACGACGGTGCCGAAACCGTCCGCCTGGTCGCCGATCTGCGTGTAGCGATCGCCGATGTGCTGATACACACCCGCGATGTACCCGACGACGGCGCCGATCGGCTGGCGATACGTCGCCGCCGCGGCCATCTGGAACTCGGGCACGGTCGGAAGGCGATTGCCTTCTTTGATGCCCGCGACGATGTTGCCCGAGGAGTCGCGGAAGCTCGACTTCAGCTCGGAGTTGTTGAAGCTGCCGGAGAGAGCGAAGTCGAAGTGCTCGTTCGGCGCGACTTCGAACTCCGCTTCGAGGCCGGTGCTCTGCGCGTCGGGCACGTTGAGGATGATGCGCGACGAGCACGAGCCCGCAGTGACAGTCGCCTGCAGGTTCTCGATGTCCGCGCGATACACCGACGCGTTGATCGAGCCCTTGCCGCCGAGAATCGTCGACTTCACGCCTGCTTCGTAATTCCACAGCGTTTCGTCGTCCCAGGTCGGATGACCGCCGTAGATCGCGAGATCCTGCGGCGTGCAGAGCGGCGTGTTGAGCGGATCGTTGATGCCGCCGAGGCGGAAGCCCTTCGAGATCTGCGCATTCAGACGCGTGTTGTCGCTCCACTTGTAGCTGACGATCACGCGCGGCGCGATGCCGTCGGCCGAGCTGGAGCCCTTGCTGTCGATCGGATCGGCGAAGATGCCGTCGAACACTTGCACGCGGTCTTCATTGAAGTCGTAGTAGCGCAGGCCGCCGGTCACGTCGAACTTGTCGCTTACCGACCACGTGCCTTCACCAAAGATCGCGAACTGCGTGAAGTCGTAGTGCAGGTCGGATTTGAACAGCTCGTCGGTCTTCGCGATCTTCGTTCCGGCCGTCGGGATGTTGGCGCCGGCCGCTTTCGCTGCGGCTTCGAATCCGATGACCGGCAGGTTCTGGCCGTAGTCGCGCGTGGAGTCGCTGTAGAAGCCGCCCGCGAGCCACGACAGTTTTCCGTTCGTGCCGGAGAGACGCAGCTCCTGCGTGAGCGCCTGCGCGTCGGTCTTGTCGAACAGCGGTGCGTTGATCGTGTAGACGCTCGCAGGTAATCCGATGGATCCGCCGGTGATGCTGGCGGTGAGTGCGGTCGCGTCGCGAACGACGAGGACGTCGCGATCGCTGTACGACGTGATCGACGTCAGTGTCTTGCCGCCGAGGTCGTACGAAATATTGAGATCGCCGAGCATGAAGTCGTCGCTGTACTCCTCGTCGAGCTGCGTGAACTGCCTGCGATCGCCGAGCGTGACTTTCGGTCGCGTCGTCGTGAACGGATTCGCGAGGATGTTGAAGTCGTCGACGCGATTCCATCCGTCCATTTCGATCTCCTGGTAGAGGAGTCGCGGCGTGATGGAGAGCTTATCGTTCGGCTTGAAGAGAATGGCGCCGCGGCCGCCGATGCGATGGCCGCCGTTGACGTCTTTGTCGACGGTGAGGTCGGGCTGCACCGCATCGATGTAGCCGCCGTACGCGGTGTAGTACGCCGCGACGCGCAGCGCGGCTCGCGAGCTGAGATCGGCGTTGACCGCGGCCTTCACGTTGCCGGTCGTGCCGCCGTCGCTGATCGAGCCGATCGAAAACTCGCCGATCGTTTCCGACGTGCCGAGCTTCGGCTGATTCGTGATGTAGCGAACGGTGCCGGAGAGCGATCCGGATCCGAACAGCGTGCCTTGCGGTCCACGCAGCACTTCGACGCGATTCAAGTCGAAGAGATCGACGTCGGGCGTGAACAGCGAGAGCGAGATCACGGACTCGTCGAGGTAGACGCCGACCTGCTCTTTGACGCCGGGTTGATCGCGCACGATCTGTCCGGCCGACACGCCGCGCATCGCCACCTGGCTTTGTCCGGGTCCGAGGTTTTGGACCGTGAAGCCGGCGACGTTCGCGGAGACGTCTTCGAGCGTTTCGGCGCCGCGGTCGCGAAGATCTTCTTCCGTCGGCGCGGCGACGGAGATCGGCGCTTCCTGCACGGTCTCTTCTTTCTTGCGAGCCGTGACGACGATTTCTTCGCTCAGCTTCTTCGCTTCTTCCGCCTTCTGCTCCTCCGTTTTCTGCTCTTCGGCGGGCTTGGTTTCCTGAGCGATGAGGGGGATGGTGGGGATTGCGATGATGAGGGCTA
>DATKFO010000658.1:0-4360 GCA_035544355.1 Thermoanaerobaculia bacterium | reverse complement strand
AGCGGCGGCCGCGGCGACGGCGGAGTATGGATCGACATGCGAGCTTCCGACCGCGCGCATCGCGTTGGTCGAGCAGTTCTGTTCGTGATCGGCGTGCAGGATGAACAGCACGTCGAGGGCCCGCTCCAGCGCAGCGTTCGGCTTGTACTTCGTCTCCGTCGTCTTGAACATCATGTTCAGGAAGTTGCCGCTGTACGACAGATCGTTGTCGGGATAGGAGTATGGCTGTCCCATCATGTGGCGATAGCCGAATCCGGCGATGGTGATCATCTTGGCGATGAGCCGCTCGATCTGCCGCTTCCGCACGTCCTCTTCAAAAATGTTCTTGGCCTCGGGATAGAACGTTCCGAGGGCGCTGACGGTGGAGATGAGGCGTCCCATCGGGTGCGCGTTGTAGCGGAACGAATCGATGAGCTGCTTGAGATCTTCGTTGAGGATCGTGTGGTACGTGATCTCGTGCGTCCATTCGTTGAGCTGGTCTTTGGTCGGCAGCTCGCCGTGGATCAACAGGTACGAAGTCTCGAGATACGTGCTCTTTTCCGCGAGTTGTTCGATCGGATAGCCGCGATATTCGAGGATGCCTTTGTCGCCGTCGATGAACGTGATCGCGCTGCGGCACGACGCGGTGTTCATGAACGCCGGGTCGTAGGTCATGAGGCCGAAGTCGTCGCTGTCGACTTTGATCTGGCGCAGGTCCAGCGCCTTGATCGTGCCGTCTTTGATGGGGAGGTCGTAGGTTTTTCCAGTGCGGTTGTCGGTGATCGTGAGGGTGTCGCTGGCCATTGCGCGCGTAATCTATCAAATGTCTCCATGGCGCGTGCACGCGACGATCGCTGCGGTCTCCGCGCGCAGACGGCGCGGACCGAGCCGCTCGAATGTGCAGCCATGCTCGCGCGCGAGCTCGAGCTCGTGTTCGGACCAGCCGCCTTCGGGGCCGATCAGGAGGGTCGCGGGGTTGCGCGGTTGCGGGGTTGCTTCGGTGTCGGCTTCGAACACGATCTTCAACCCTTTGCGCTTTAGCACATCATCGAATGATGCTGGTGCTTCGATCGTGGGGATGATCGCGCGGCCGCATTGCTTCGTCGCTTCGAAGACGATCTTGTTCCAGCGATCGGCTTTTCCTTTGTAGCGCTCGGGACGGAGCTCGACGCGTTCGGTGACGAGCGGAATGATGGTTCGCACGCCGAGCTCCGTCGCTTTCTGCAGCACGAGCTCGAATTTTTCGAGCTGGATGATGGCCATCGCGAGCTGGATCGCAATCGCGCTTTCGCGCGGGCTCACGTGCGCGCGCAACGTGATGAGCGCGTGATCGCGCTCGAGCGCGTCGATGACGCCGAGCGCTGCGACGCCGCGTCCGTCGAAGATCTCGACCTCTTCGCCGACGCGCACGCGCACGACGCGCGCTGCGTGATGGAACTCCTCGCCGGCGAGCGTGATTGGTTCGCCAATGGGGAGAGGCTGTGCAAGGTAGAAGCGGTGGTGCATGGAGAAGATCGTAGACGTGTCCGGGGCGATGTGGCACATACACTCTTGTCTGTGCGCCCCGCGCGGGATGAGCGGACGCACACTGGGCTCCGGCCTCCCGAGTGCGCACAGACAAGAGTGTCTGTGCCACATCGCTTCTACACGTCCAACAATTCCTCTTTTCGCGGGGCGATCAGCGCGTCGTTTCGCACGAGCGGCACGAGGAGGAGGCCGGGCAGTGCGAGTGCGGTGGTGATCCAGAAGTAGAGCGGGTAGCCGAGGTGGTCGACGCCGAAGCCGCTGACGCTGCCGATCGCGGAGCGCGAGAGGCCGAAGAGTGCGCTGAGCATCGCGAACTGCGTCGCCGCATGTTCGCGCTCGCAGATCGCCATCAGGAATGCGAGGAATGCGGCGGTGCCGAGTCCGCCGGTGAAGTTCTCGATGATCACGACGCTGTAGAGCACGGGCCGTCCGGCGGTCGTCGACGCGACGATCGCGTAGCCGGCGTTCGACAGCATCTGCGCGATGCCGAGCCAGAGCAGTCCGTGAAAGATGCCGAAGCGCGCGATGAAGATGCCGCCCACGAATGCGCCGGCGATCAGGAACGAGATGCCGACCGTCGTCGTCGCGGTTCCGACTTCGGCCATCGAGAAGCCGCGGTCGATCCAATAGATCTTCGCCATCGGCTGCAAAGCGAAGTCGCCGAGCTTGTAGAAAAATGCGATCAGCAGGAATTGCCACGCGCGGGGCAGTTTCATCCAGCGGCCAAGTCCCGCGAACGGCGATTCGCGATGCACGGACTCGCCGGTCTCGTGCGGCAACATGAACGTGAACGCGAACAAGCCGCCGGTGATCGCCGCGGCAGTGAGAAACGAGCCGCGCCAGCCGATGAAGTCGGAGAGCGACACGATCGCTCCGCCCGCGAGGATGAACGCGCCGCGATAGGCGGCGACGCGCATCGAGTTGACGATGCCGAGGAGCTTTTGCGGCGTGATGCGGATCGCCATGGCGTCGATGGCGATGTCCTGTGTTGCCGACGCGAGCGCGATCACGGTGATCAGCGTCCAGATCGCGGGTGTGTTCGACGCCGGCAGGAACGCGATGGCGACGATCGCGATCGTCATCGTCGCGAGCATCATCGCCATCCAGCGGCGATACGACGCGAACGCATCGACGGCAGGCGCCCAGAGAACCTTCCAGACCCACGCGAGTGCGACGGTCTGGATCAGCGCGATCTCCGTGCGCGAGTACGCCGCCTTGCGCAGATATGCGGGCATCAGATCGGTGACGAAGCCGAACGGAAATCCCTGCGCGAAGTAGAGAACGGCGGCGAGTGACGGGATGAGCCAGGAACGAGTGGGCAGTGGGCGGTTGGCAGTGGGCAGAGGAAGGGCGTCGGTTTCTCCACTGCCCTCTGCCGACTGCCTACTGCCCACTTTTTCCATCCTCGTCTTCATCTTCCCACGGCGCGGAGCGGATCTCTTCGACCTTGCCGCCGACGAAGGTGATGATCGTGTCCATCTTGCGCACGTAGTCGGTGAGGTAGCTCCACTCTTCGATCGACAGTCCGTCGAAGCGCAGGCGCGCGCTGCGGCGCTCGGGCGGCTTGCCCATGATGCGCTCGACTTCGGCGAGCGTCTGGCCCATGCGGATCTGATCGACGTGCTTCTGGTTTTCCTGCGCCATGCGGAAGGCATGGCGCGGAATCCAGACGCCGCAGCTGACGAAGAAAAAAAGGATGAGGCCCGCGCGTGTCACCCTGAGCGCAGTCGAATGGGTCAGAACCAGCCGTTGCCTCCCGGGTTGACCATCGCGCGCTCGATGCTCGCGAACATCGCCTCGCGCGTCGTCGCCGCATCGAGTCCGCCGCGCACGACGACGTAACGCATGGCGAGATCGGTCGGATGGAACTGCGAGTGATACGAGAGGAAGTCGCGCGTCGATCCGACGGCCGCGTCGATGCCCGGCTCGAGCATCACGACGTAGATCGCGTTCTCGTCATTGTGCTGGATGCGTCCCGACTCGATGGCGTCGGCGAGCGCGCGTTGCACGTCGAGATCGGTGGTGATGTCGGCGCTCGGAAGCTCGCGCGTCGTGACGCGCAGTCCGAAGTTGCGCACGCCGTAGCGATCGAGCGAATCGGTTCGCAGCTCGCGCGCGAATTGCGCGACGGTGCGGACGTCGTGCTTGCCGAGGAAGACCATCGAGAGCGACGGGTCCTGCAGGATCTCGCCGCCGTGATAGAGCACGGCGTCGCTCACCGCATCGCCGCCGCGATAGACCTGCACGAGGCCGCCGTCGTCATCGCGAACGACGTCAGCGGGGAGCTGCGTGTTTTCCAGATCATCGATGGACGAGATCGCGGGCGCGAATGCGGCCGACGAGCCGAACGTGATGTCGAGCACCGGATGCACCTCGATGCCGTTCGGTGCGACGCCGGTCTGGCCGTGCAGGAAATCCCAGAAGCCGATGCCTTTGATCGTCACCGGCGTCGACGTCGTTTTCATCGTCGTCGTCGCGGTGAAGCGCGCGTCGAATTGCGCGCGCGCGTGCGAGATGCCGCTGCCGAACGGACTGCCGCCGCCGACGCAGTTGATCGACGGCAGCTCGATGATCATCGTGCGTCCGGCCGAATCCTGGATGACGAGGTGATAGTCGGAATCGGTCTCGCGTTTGTATTTCGTGAGCGTTCCGCTGAGGCGATATTGCGTCGTCTCACGCGGCGACACGCGGCTGTTCGACGGAATCGAGCCGGGGCGTGCGGACTGGTGGAAGTTGTAGATGGTGGAGGAGATGTAGGTCCCGAGATTGATCGACGGCGCGCCCGCGTCGGTGCCGGTCTTGATCGACCAGCGCTCGACGCCGCACGCGGCGGAAACGTTGCCTGCGATGACGG
>DATKFO010000657.1:0-4378 GCA_035544355.1 Thermoanaerobaculia bacterium | reverse complement strand
AGTACCGCGAACCCTTCCGCCCCTTCGCGCCCTCGATCCTGGCGGAATCGGCTGAGGAGTGGTTCGACCTGCCCCACGACCGCGCCTGCCACGCCGCGCCCTACATGCTGGTGGTGGCGCCGTTCCTGGCGGGGCGAGGCGAGAGAGTCCCGGCGGTCCGCCACGTCGACGGCACCGGCCGCCTGCAGACCGTCTCTTCCAAGTCGAACCCGCTCTACGCGAAGCTGATCAGTTCCTTCGAGGACGCCTCGGGCGTCCCGATCGTCCTCAACACCTCATTCAACGAAAACGAGCCGGTGGTCAACACACCGGCGGAGGCGTTGGACTGCTTCCTGCGGACGAAGATGGATCTGCTGGTGATGGGCGACTTGATGATTCAGCGGGTTTAGGAGTGCGGTGGCAAAGCCACCGCTTTGTTATCGCGGATGCGAAAGCGGCGGCTTTGCCGCCGCACTCCTAAACAGTTCCCACGACAAAATCACCTCGGCTAGCACCCGCTCGAACGTGTACACGAGTCCCGGCCAGCCATCGAGGATCAAGCGTCGTCCGAACAGCGTGTGCAGCAGCACCGCGAACGGTGCAACGACGATGAGCTTGCGGATTTTTCCGGCGACGTTGAGGTCGCGCCACTTCGTGTTGCGGATCTTGCCCGCTTCGAGGCGCATGTAGTCGCGCTGGCGCTGGATGAAGCGGCGGAGCGTTTTGCGATCGTCGTGAATGACCTTCGCGCGAAGGTCGCCAACGTCGCCGTCGACGCGCATGCGATGGGTGTGGCCGTCCTGCCAGTACGACATGTGATCGCGATGCAGCAGCACGATGCGTGGCGGATAGAGCGACGCGCGCAAGCGCTTGCCGTGCACGGCGTAGACGAACTCGGCGCGATACGCGCGCACGTTCGGCGGCGGATCGAGCTTCGCGATCTCGGCGATGAAGTCGTCGGGGAGAAAGTAATCCGCATCGAGCGCGAGCAGCCACGGCGTCGGCACCTGCGTCAGCGCGAACGTCCACTGCGCGGTGAGCGAATCGAACGCGCGCTGCACGATGCGCACGTTCGGAAAGCGCGTCGCGATCTCGATCGTGCGATCGGTGCTGAGGCTGTCGACGACCACGACCTCGTTCGCCCACTGCAGCTGCGTGAGCGTGCGCGCGATGTTCGCTTCTTCGTCGCGCGTGAGGATTACGGGTGTGATTTGGTCGAGCATGATGGATCAGTCGGCAGTCGGCGGTCGGCAGTTGGCGGAGGAACCGTCGTCTCCTGCCGACTGCGAACTGCCAACTGCCAACTCGTACGCCTCCTCCATCTCCGCCGCCACCCGCTCCCACGCGAAGCGGCGCTCGACGAGCGCGCGGCCGTTCGCGCCCAGCTCCGCGCGCTTTGCGCTGTCCGCGAGCAGCTCCGCCATCGCGCCGCCCACGTCGTTCGTGACGATGCCCGCGTTTGCGCGCGCGACTTCGTCCGCGAGGCCGACGCCGGGCGTGACGATGACCGGCGTCTCCATCATCAGCGCTTCGAGCACGACGTTGCCGAAATTTTCGGACAACGATGGGAGGACGAACATCGTCGCGCTCGCGAGCAGCTCGTTCTTCGCGGCGCCGTACACGGGGCCGAGAAATTCGACACGCTCGTTTGCGATCGCGCGCAGGCGCGGCGTCAGGTTCTCTTCGTCGTTGCCGGCGATTTTCAAACGTGCATTCGGCGGCAGCGACTCGATCACGACGTCGAGACGCTTCTTCCAGTTGATACGGCCGAGGAACACGATCGTGTTGGTTTCGCGCTCGATGCTTGGGCGTGGCTCGAGCTCGATGCCGTTCGGCACGACGAACGGATCCGGCAGCGGCACGGCGCCGGTGCGCTTCGCGTCATCCCATTCGAGCTGCGATGTGAAATGAATCGCCGACGCGTGCGCGAACACGCGGCGCTCGACGAGCGCGAGCCACGCACGTTTCACGAGCGCGCTCTTCTCGCGGATCAGCTCCGGCACGAGCATGCCGCGCGGCGAGATCACGTACGGCACGTTTGCGTTTCGCGCGGCGCGCGCGGCCGCGGCGCCGGGCCACAACCAGATCGCGTGGCTGTGCACGAGGTCGTACGTGCGCACGTCCGCGCCGAGGGACTTGCGCATCTGCGGAGACCAGTAGAGCCGAGGAAACGGAGATGCGAAGTAACGGATGTGCACTCCATCGCGCTCGACCGGTGTTCCGAGCGGAACGTCGAGCGTGCCGTCGCCGTCGACGTTCGTCGTGAACACATCGACTTCGTGTCCGTGTGCCGCGAGCGCTTTGCACAGGCCGTGGACCGCGACGATCGGTCCGCCGTAGCGACGCGCCGGCAAATACGTGGGGACGACGTGCAGAATGCGCACGCCGCGATTATGCGCGAGCGGGCAGGGGCACCGCTTGCTGCGGGACTTGCACGCGCTCATCGAGCGTCGTGGTCGCGAGCAGCGCGCCGACGAAGAACGCCGTCGTCAGCGTGAGCACGGGATCGGAGTACGCCTGCGCGGCGACCATGAAATTCACGACGTTCGCCGCGAGCAGTGCGAACAGCGTCGCGCGCGTGATCTGCGACGACGATTCGATGTCCGGCACCGCGGAGACACGCAAGAGCAATCGCAGGAGCACGATCATCAGGAGCACGCCGGCGGCGAGTCCAGGCACTCCGAGCTCCACGGTGAGCTTGCCGAGGCCGCCTTCCTGCCAGCCGACGTCGCTCTGCGTGCCGAGGAAATGGCGAACGCCTTGTGTGGCGTAGCCGAGGCCTGCGCCCATCAATCCGAATTGCTGGATCGTTTCGCGGAACCCGCCTTCGAGGCGCACGAAGATCTCATCCTTCGATGTGACCGTGCCGCGGGTGTAGACGCTCGAAGTCTCGTTCTTCGACAGCTCCCGCGCGACGAAGCCGAGCGTGACCATCGTCAGCGCGAGCGCGATGACCTGCGCCGCGGTCAGCTTCCGGAAGTAGCGCCACAGAAACGTGAGCGCGAACACCGCGACGTAGTAGACCGCCTTGCGACGTCCGCTGATCAGGCAATTGAAAAATCCCCAGCCCGCGCCGAGCATCCACGGCCACGCGCGGCGCAGCACGCCCGCCTTGATGCCCATGGCCAGGCAGATCGCGGCGAGCGTGGCCGCATGCCAGCCCATGATGTCCGGCGCGCGATAGAACCCCGACAGCAACCGAATCTGCAATCCAGGCAAATGCCGAATGTAATCCTCGGGGATCGCGACCGTGCCGAGCGCGGCCCACTTCACACGCAGGTACTCGAGCGGCGTGCCGATCAGCGCGATCGCCGTGACGATCGAGTAGAAGCGGAAGAAGTTGTGGATGTCGTCTTCCGTGCGCACCCAGGCGTATCCGAGCAGCACGCTCGTGAGCGGAACGACGTAGATGAACAGACTGATCGCCGGGACTTTCCAGTTGCTGAATCCGAACGTGAACATGCCGTTGATCGCGGCGAGCACGAGGAAGAAAAGAAAAATCGCGAATGTGACCGTGAGATTCGGGAAGCGGCGCGAGAGATCGCGCGCTTCGTTTTGCAAGCGCATGTGCTGCACGAACAGGATCGTGAAGAAGATGAGCACGATCGTGAACGACATCACCACGGGCGTGTTCGGCGTCAGCTTGCGCGCGGGGTCCTGCAGCACGCCGACGAGAATCGCGAGCAGCCAGCCACGCCGCCAGTCGACGAGCGCGACTGCGAGCGCGAAGGCGACGAACGCATAGAAGATGACGGTGACCGACGACATGAGATCCCGACGCTCGGAAGCCGGACGAGTTTCGCCCTATTCCCCACGGTAGAGCCGGCGTCCGCGCCGCGCAAGTCTCCATCCGAGCGCGAGGCCGCGCAGCTCGCCGATGATCTTGAACGGGATCAGAAACGGATGCCGCAGGTGATAGCGCGTGGCGATGTTGGTTTTCATGCGGCGCGCGACGTAGCGCCAGAACGCGTCGACGTGCAATCGCGCGAAGTAGTAGTCGCCGGCAGGATGTGCGGGCGATGCGCTGCTGCGATGATCGCCATGCGCGCGCACGCCGCCCGACGCGGCCTTGAGATGGTGAATGCTCGCGGAAGGCTCGTAGCGAATGCGTCCGCCCGCGGCGAGCATGCGCAGCGCGAAATCGGTCTCGAATCGATACGCGGCGAAGAGAAAGTTTTCGTCGAAGCCGCCGATCGCGAGCGCGCGTGCGCGATCGACGGAGAGATTGCCGGCCATCACGTTGCGAACGTCGGTGGGCTCGTCGTGATTGAACCGAAATTCGAGATCGCGCAGCGCGCCGCGGCGCAGCGTTCCTTCATCGAAGTGCTCGGGCTGCTCGCCGGGCTGCAGCACTTGTCCGACGACGGTGTCGTCGTGCGCGCTCGCGTGCGCTCGGACG
>DATKFO010000656.1:0-24545 GCA_035544355.1 Thermoanaerobaculia bacterium | reverse complement strand
CAATCAGAAGGCGTTGCAGCGCATTCAACTCGAGCACGGACTGCGCAAGGCGCTCGCGAACCAGGAGCTCGCGGTGCACTACCAGCCGATCTTCGATCTGCGCTCCGGCAACATCAGCGGCATGGAAGCGCTGCTGCGCTGGCAGCATCCCGAGCTCGGATCGATCCCGCCCGCGGTGTTCATCCCGCTCGCCGAATCGACCGGTGTGATGGGACCGATCGGCGCGTGGGCGCTTCGCACCGCATGTCATCAGGCCAAGGCGTGGCACGAAGCGGGATTCCGCAGCCTCTCGCTCGCCGTGAATCTCTCGCTCACGCAATTGCAACAAGTCGATCTCGTCGACCGCGTCGCCGACACGCTGCGCGAAACTGCGCTGCCGGCGCGCCTGCTCGAGCTCGAGATCACCGAAAGCAGCGCGATGCAGAGCCCCGAGACGAGCATCCGCATGCTCTACGACCTCAAGAAACTCGGCATCCGCATCTCGCTCGACGACTTCGGCACCGGCCACTCGTCGCTCGCGTACCTGAAACGATTCCCAATCGACACACTGAAAATCGATCAGTCGTTCGTGCAGGACATCGTGACCGACCCCGACACCGCCGCAATCGTGACCGCCATCATCGCGATGGCCCACTCGCTGCGACTGAAAGTAATCGCGGAGGGAGTGGAGTTCACGGAACAAGCAAACTTCCTGCGACGGCACGCGTGCGATCAAATGCAGGGATACCTGATCAAACCACCAGTGGCCGCGCCCGAGTTCGAGGCGTTCTTGTCGTTGTAACTCGTTGTACGATTCTTCACATGAGCGACTTCACCGTTGATGTCGAGCGCGAAACTGACGGCCGCTGGATCGGCGAAGTTCCCGAGCTTCCGGGTGTGCTCGTGTACGGCGAGAGCCGTGACGAAGCGGTCGCGAAAGCGAAAGCGCTGGCGTTTCGCGTGCTCGCCGATCGCCTCGAACATGGCGAAGCGATTCCCGAGATCGAAGGCGTCTTCGCCGTTCACGAATGAGCTTCTCGGCGACAAAGGCGAATCAGGTTCTCGCTGCGTTGCGTCGCATCGGGTGGTCGATCAAACGTGAAAGGGCGGCTCGCACAAAGTCCTTCAACGATCCGGCTGGCCTGATTACGTATTCGCGTTTCACGAGCGCGACGAGATCGGCCCAAGAATGCTCGCGAAGATCGCGAAGCGCACCGGGCTGACGCCTGAGGATTTGTAGCCGCTACCTCACGTCGAGAAAATCCGGCAGCGCGAACAGATTGCGCTTGCGAAGCGGCTCCGGCGCATCGGCGATTGCATGCGCGCGTGTGCGCGACATCTGTTCGAGATCGCGATCGAGAAACAGCGGCTCGTCGTGCGCGCCGATCGTTGCAGTCCATCGCGGCGCGGATGTACCGGCACGCGCGGCGAGCAGCTCCGCGAGCGCGGCGGCAACAGTTAGCTCGCGATCATCGAGTTCGGAGGGACGTTCGAAATGATCCCAGCGCACGTGCTCGCGATTCGCGTCCGCGATCCACTGACGCGCGGCGAGCAGATCGCCGGTGAGAACAGCATGCACGAGGTCAGCGAGATTCATCTGCGCTCACCGTCATCCGGCGCACCTTTCGCGCGCCACCTTCTCCCACGAAGAAGGCCCTTCCCTACCGCCGCACTCCGAAACTACCGCCGCCCCACCCGTCGCTTGCCGGCAGCGACCTTCACCGTCGTCGTCGTCACCGACTTGCCGCCGGCGGCGTCGGTCACGGTGAGCGTGACGACGAAGGTGCCTTCGCGGTCGAAGCGGTGCGTGATCGTCGGGGTTTTCTCGAGGTTCGAGAGGTCGCCGAAGTCCCACACATAGGAAAACTCCGGCGTACCGCCGCTCACGGTTGCGGTGAATGTGATGGTGTCGAACGGGCGCGGGAATGCGGTGCTCGCCGTCGCGGTCGCAGTCAGCGGGCAATGGCGCACGACATACGAATCGCTGCCCTCCTGCCGCGAGACGAACAACTCGATCGAGCTGAAGTACGCGGTGCCGGTCGAGACGATCGGATAGCTCGTCGATGCGGTGTTGCGCAGCGGATCGGGCGAGAACAGCGTGTCGCTGATCAGCGAGCCGGTCGCGCGGAAACGGCGCAGGCGATATTCGCCGGGAAACACTCGGAATCCGAGTTGCGACGAGAGATACGCGAGCGCCCATTCGTTGCGCTGCGCGTTCCATGCGAGCGACACCGGCGCGACGTCGATGCCGATCGCGTTGAACAGCGTCGACTCCGCAGAGATCTTTCCGTCCGCATCGACGCGCGCCCAATTCATCACGCCACGCCCCGTACCCGAATCATGCGTCGACGAAACGATCACGAAGCCCGCGTCGCGCGGCGCGATGCGCGCGTCTTCGGCCGTCGTCGACGCGGTCTGCGGCAACTGCACCGCATCCGTGCTCGTCACGCGCACGAGCTGCAGCGCGTTATTCGTCGAGCGCAGAAACGTGATGCCGATCGTGCCGGTCGTCGTCGCCGCGACACGCACCTTCGCGGGCCGCGCCTGGAAGAAATTCACGACCACGTCTTTGCGCAGCGTGCCGTCGGTGCCGACGATCATCAGCCACACGCCGCGATCGGACGTCTGCGCGATCGTGCGCGCAACGGCGTACGCATTGCGGAACGGATCCCAAACGACGTCGAACTCGTCGTCCGTCGCGGTGGCGTGATGTTTCGCGATCTCGATCGGTCCGCCGATCGGCACGCCGACCGACGAAATGCGCTGCAGCACGAGCTGCAGGTTCGGCGTTTGATAGAAGAGGCCGAACTCCGATCCGGTCCAGAGCAGCGCGGTCGGCCCCTTCAGCGAGCTGTCGGCGACGAGGCGATCGGGCGAGAGCGGCGCCATCTCGCTGTCGTAGACGGCAAAGTAGATCGCCTCCGATACCGAGAACGAATCGGTCTTGGCAATGCCGAACGTCGTGCCGGTCCACGCGACGGGCGACGCGACGAAATTCGGCGTCGAGGCGCGCTGTGAGAATAGGCGGACGAAGGAGTTACAGTCGGCCGCATGCGCGACCCCCGCACTGCCGTTGATGAGCGCAGCAATCGCCGCGGCGCGCAAGAACCTGCTCGAGAAGCCCATCGAAACCCGCCTTCACGACCCGAAAATGGAAGTTATTTACAAAGTGACCGCGGCGAGTATAGCGGGAAAGCGGCGTTGGCTGGCTGATCGTGTCGGCGTCGTCTGATATCGTCGGGCCCGTGGCTGGGCGACTGCCAATATGAGCAGCGATCGGACGGTCTCAACGAATAGCACCCGCGGAAACGATCCGGTCCTGCACGAAGTCCTCGGGGCATTGAACGACACCGATCGAGAGGTAGCCATGGCCGCGCTTTTTCAGCAGCACGCCTATCCGGCCATCGATGCGATCCTCGCATCGCGTTTCCGTCAGCGGTTGCACGACCCCGATGCGGAAGACATCCGCGCCGACGTCGCCGTCCGTTTGATCAAGCGAATCGACCGTCTGCTCGAATCGGGCGGCGCCGATCCGATCGAGAGCTTTTCCGACTATGTCGCCGTCGTCACCTTCAACGCCTTCGACGATTTCATGCAGCGCAAGAATCCGGAGCGCGCGCGGCTCAAGAATCGTCTTCGCTATGCATTCGAAAACGATCCGCGCCTCGCGATCTGGGGCGATGCGCGGCAACTCGCCTGCGGCTTGCGCGAGTGGCACGGCCGCGCTGCACACGAGATCCCTGCGACTGTCGAGCACTGGCACGCGCGCGATCTCGCCGATTCGGTCGTCGCGACGTTGCGCGAGATCGGATTCCCCGTTTCGTTCGAAGCGCTCGTCGTCCTCGTCGCAGCAGCCACCGGAATCACCGGAGAGCCTCGTGAGCTGCCGGAACAGACGACTGCGCAGACGCCGTCGATCGGCGATGAGCTCGAGAACAGCCAGTATCTCCGCCTGCTCTGGAGCGAGATCGGCGAGCTGCCGCTTCGCCAGCGCATCGCGCTCCTGCTGCACGCGCGCGATGCGTCGGGCGAATCGATCACGCATCTGTTGCCCGCGACCGGCATCGCCACGTTGCACGAGCTCGCAAGGACGCTGGAGATGAGCGCGACCGAGCTCGCGCAGCAATGGAACGAGCTGCCGTTCGACGATCTGCGCATCGCCGACCAACTCGGCATGCAACGACAGCAGGTGATCAATCTACGAAGATCGGCGCGCGATCGTCTCGAGCGAAGAATGCGCGCGAAGGCGAGGCCGAAGCGATGAGCGAACACATTTCCGCCGAGACGATCGAGAAGTATCGGGCAGGCACGCTCGCGGCCGAAGAATGGATCGCCGTCGATGCGCACATCACGGATTGCGCAGAATGCCGCGCGAAGATCGCGACTCCGGAATCACTGCGACGCGCGACCGATGCGTGGCGCGAGACGCTGCAACCGCAGCCCACGCGCTGGTTCGTGCCGCTGACCGTGGCCGCGGCAATCGCGATCGTCGCAGGCACGCTTCTGCTCAATCGGCGCAACGAACAACCGACGCACGTTCCGGCGATCGTTCACCACACGATCAAACCGCCGGCGCCCGTCGCGACGCTCGATCCGAAGTGGCAGCCGCTCGTGCGCGAAATTCTCTCGGAGAAACGGGCAGCAATCCTCGCGCTGCTCAATCCGACTGCGGGACGCGTTCGCAGCGGTGATGTTCCTGCGCCGGAAAAGAACGCGCTGAACGAGCCCGTCGGCATCGTCGTCGAAGACGCTCGTCCCGAGTTTCGTTGGACCTACGACGGCGACGCGGTGAAGGTCGAGATCTACGACCGCAAGTTTCACAGCGTCGCGTCGAGCTCGTGGCTGCACGTGTCATCGTGGCAGCCGAGCAAGCCGCTGCCGCGCGGCGAGATCCTCACGTGGCAGATCCTCGTGCGCAAAGGTGGCGAAGAGATCACCGCGCCCAGCCCGCCCACTCCACCCGCACGCTTCCAGATCCTCGATGCAAAGGCGCTCGCCGAGCTCAAGGAAGTGAAGCGCCACGATGATCCGCTCGTTGCCGGATTGATCTACGCACGTGAAGGAATGGAATCCGCGGCGGCCGCGCAATTCGAGAAATCGAAATTGCCCGAAGCTAAACGCCTGCTTCAGTCGTTGCGGCCGATGAAGACGAATCCCGCCCAGTAGTACGGATGGCTGTAGTCCGCGCTGTGCAGCAGCTCGAGCTGCGCGCCGCGCAGATGATCGGACACCGCGGCGACCGAGTTGCTTCGCGACAATCGCTTGTGAAACGCGACCATCAATCGCGCCGCCGCGGCGGAGTCGACGCGCCATTGCGTGCCGATCATGCGCGGACATCCAGCCGCCATCACTGCCCACGCCATCCCCATCAATCCCTCGCCGCTCACGACCTGCCCGCCCGCAGTGTCGCACGCCGACAGCACGACGAGATCCGCCTGCAGCGGTAGCGACGCGATCTCGCGCGCTTCGAGCAAGCCGTCGTCGCCGACGGACGGTGTCAGCACGAGCGCGGAATACAACTGCGCGTGATCGTCGATCAGGCCGTGCGTCGCGAGATGAAGAATCGAGACCTTGCCGGCGGACTGCTTCACCGCAGTCTCCGTCGCCGAATCGCCGACGAGCACGCGCGCGGACGAGCCGTACAAACGCGCGATCTCATTCGCTTCCACGCGCGCTTCGGGCAGCGGACTCAATTGAAAATCGCGCAGCGTGCGCACCGTCGAGCGTGTCGCGCCGCGAATCGTCGGATCGCCGACGGCGAGGATCGACATCTGAGTCGAGCTTCGCTTCGGCAGATTGTGAGCAACGCGCAGCAGCGCGAGCGACGGCCCGTACATCATCGATCGGCGCTCGACGAGATGCTTTCCATCGGACGCGACGAGCACTTCGAACGGCAGCCGCCACAGCGCACGATCGGGAATGATGCAGAGCCGCTGCACACCGGCGAGCTCGCGATCGAACGGCTCGACGAGCAGCTTGTCGATCTGCCGCGCCTTGCGGCGATATTGCAGATCGCGCGTTTCGATCGAGTGCACGAGCGCGAGCACGCGCGACTCGAGATCGCGCCGTCCTGCGGCGATGCGGCACACCGTGAGCTTCACGTCGTCGCCGCGCTTGCGAAGCAGAAAGGCAAACGTCTCGCTGTCGTGAACCGAGTACACGAGCACGGCCGCGGAGTCGTCGTGCAGCAGCGCCGGCGCGTCGTGCTCGAGCGATGCAAATGCCTCGGGACGCGCCGTGTGCAGCGTCGGCCGCCGCAGATAGATGTCGGCGAGAAAACGGCGCAACTGCAGCCGCTTCTCCGCGAGCTGACCCCGCACTTCGTTGCTGGTCGCGGGATTCGCGAGCAGCTGCCGGTTGAGCGCGGAGATGCTCTCGTTGAGCGCCTGCTCCTGTTGTTTTTCCTCGTCCGACATCGTCGGCGATCGATCGATGCGCGCGCCGTCGAGCACATCGCCGAGGGTGCGGCCTTTCAGTTGCTCGGCGATGACGAGCGCTTCTTCGAACTTCCCCTGCTCGACGAGCATCGCCACGAGCCCCTGATACGGCGCGGCCTTGGTGTCGAAGTAGAGCGAGAGCGACGCCGGGTCATCGGAGACGCTGTCCCGCCCGAGCTCGACGATCTCGATGGCGCGGCGGAAGGCTTCGATCGCTTCGTCGCGCCGGCCGAGCGCACGCAGCGCTTCGCCGATGAACGTTTGGGGGAGCGCGTCGGTCGCGATGAGCGACATGCGCACGGTCCGAACTGCGACCGAAAGCTGGTCCGCTTCCGTCGCGAACTGCAGCGCTTCGTCATATCGCTTCTGCGACAAGCGCAGTTTCGCGAGCGTGAGCAGGATCAGCGATGCATTTTCTTTGTCGCCGTACGTGTGCGCGATCGACAGGGCCTGCGAGAGCTCGGTCTCCGCTTCGGCCACGTTTCCCTGCGCGATCAGGATCTCGGCGATTCCGTGGCGAACCGGGACCTCGCGACCGAGCTCGCCGACGCTCCGCAGCGCCCTTCGCGCTGCAGCCAGTCTCATCGCCAGATCGACCGGCGCCACCGCGCTGAAGTCCTCGAGCTCCGTCGCCGACGTCAGATTGTGCAACGCCATGGCGATGAACGCCTGATCGCCCATGCGCAGCGCCATGCGATACGCCTCTTCGGCGTAGGCATTCGAGATTTCCAGGTTGCCGAACTGCCAGTGAAGCACCATCAGACGAAACGCGGTGATGCATCGCCCTTCCGTCCAGTCGAATCGTTCCGCAGCCGCAGACAACAGCTCGGTGTCGTCGAGCGCGCCGCGAAGATTTCCCAGCAGCGAGAGGAGATACGAAGCCATGTAGCGGCTCTTCATCGGGCCGCGCGCGTCGGGAACGCGCTCGATCAGGTCCGCAGCCTTCCGCAACTCTTCGACCGCGCGCGGGATGTTCTTGGCGTGAATCCATTCCGCGATTCCGGTCGCGTGATGCGCCGCGGAGATCAGCCGCGGATCGCCCAATTCGTTCGCCAGCCGGAGCGTCTCGTACGCGCGCGGGATCGCGTCGTCCGAATTCACCGAGACCTCGGCCGACGACCAGAGGCGCATGCACTCGACCGCCGTCGCCGGCTCGCCGATGTTCCACGCGAGGCCGATGATCGCTTCGTAAGACGGCACCCGCTTCTCCACCGCGGGCTCGCCGATGAGCACATCCGCGAGCTCGATGAGAACCGACGGCAGATCGGCGTCGGTGGAGTGCTCGAGGATCGACGCGATCGTGACCGGACGCTGCTCCGCGATTCGCTGTGCGAGACGGTGCTCGTACAACACCGCGGATTTCAGTTTCCACGTGTTGTCGACGAGCTGCGCTTCGATCTCGAAGCGATCGTGCAGCGGACTCTCGACCGAAACCGCGCCGCGACTTCGGGCGGTTCCGTGCAGTTGCAGCAGCAGGAGCATGTGGTCGCCGGTCATGCTCACAACGCGAACTTCGTGCGACGCGACCGACACGCACTGATACTTTTCCACGCGATTGCGGAGCAGCTGCCAGTCAGGGGATGCGATGGCTTCCGCGGTGGCGATCTTCTCGAACGCCTCCATCTGATCGAACGCGAGCGCCTGCACGAACGACGACGCGACGGCTTCAGGCGCCGGCGCACTCGACACAGGCGCAGTCGCCATCAACAGCGCAAGAACGAGCGGGGCCACGGGCGTAGTCTACTTCCGGAAGTTGTCAGAAGACGTATCGCGCATGTGCATATACACGCCCGAGCGCCTGCGTGAGTGCCGCACCCGGTTGCACGCGGAAGTGATGATTGATGCGCAGACGCATGTCCGCGCGGCCGACGTTTTGCGCGACGTCCGCGGGCAGTTCGACGATCGTAATGCTCAGCGGAATCTCGCCCGCGTGCTCTTCGACGATCTCGCGAATGCGCTTCACCGTGTCTTCGCTCATGCGCGGATACGGTACTTCGAGCGCGATCTCTTTCACCTTCTTGTCGCGGATGCCGTCGAGCGGCACGATCTCCAGCGCGGAGAGCTCCGGCGTGATCGGCGCTTCGTGAAATGCAGCCGCATGTTCTTTGAACGTGACCGGCTCTTCAACGATCGCGTCCTCGGGCTCCGCGGCTGCGGGCTCGCCGAAGAGTCCGAGGTTGAACTTGTCGACATCGGCACCGATGCGATCGCGCTCGATCTCTTTCGGATCGCGATCGTCTTCTTCCGCATCGTCGATGCGCACTTCATACGCAGACACGCGCGCGCGTGACGTCTCCGGATGTCCGCCGTATTCATCATCGATGTGCTGCGCGGACTGCTCCGCCGATTGGAGCGAAGCGCTGCGTCCCGTGGTCATGCCGCCCGTGTCTTTCACCGCTCCCGTGATGAGCACCGCGACGCCGTTGTCGAGCCAGCGCGCGTACTTCGCGTAGAGATCGCTGAAGACGACGACGTCGACGGATCCGAATTGATCGTCGAGGACGAACTTCGCCATCAACTTCCCTTCGTTCGGACCCTTCTTGATTTTCGATTTCTTGATCTGCGAGACGATGCCGCCGATGTTCGCGGTCTGGTCGATGAAACGGTAGAGCGTTTCGGTCGTCGCATTGGCGAACATCTTCAGCTCGTTCGCGTAACGCGTGAGCGGATGGCCGGTGATGTAGAAGCCGAGCGTTTCTTTTTCGTTGCGGAGCTTCTCGTCTTCAGGCCATTCGGCTTTCTGTGGCACAGACACTCCTGTCTGTGCACCCTTCGGCACAGACAAGAGTGTCTGTGCCACATTGCCGAACAGCGAGCTCTGTCCGCGCTCCTTCTCATCCTTCGTGCGCTGCGCGGAATCGGAGATCGGCTCGATCTGATCGAACAGCGCCTTGCGCGAGCCGCCGAGAAAATCGAACGAGCCCGATTTGATCAGCGCTTCGAGCACTTTCTTGTTGCACGCGCGGAGATCGACCTCCTCGCAGAACTGCAGCAGCGACGTGAAGCGCCCGATCTTCTGGCGCCCGGCGAGGATCGATTCGATCGCGCTTTCGCCGACGCCTTTCACTGCGCCGAGGCCGAAGCGGATGTTCTGGCCGACGACGGTGAACCAGTAATTCGATTCGTTGATATCGGGCGGCATCACCTCGATGCCCATCGACTTCGCTTCGTTGATGAACTTCACGACCGCTTCGGTCTTGTCCATCTCCGAGCTCATGAGCGCGGCCATGAAGTGCCGCGGGTGATGCACCTTCAGCCACGCCGTCTGATACGCGACGAGCGCGTACGCGACGGAGTGTGACTTGTTGAAGCCGTAGCGCGCGAACGGCTCGATGTAGTCGAAGACCTCGTTCGCTTTCTTCTTCTCGTAGCCGTTCGCGACGGCGCCGGCGACGAACTTGTCGCGCTCCGCGGCCATCATCGCGGCGTCTTTCTTGCCCATCGCCTTGCGCAGCAGATCCGCCTGGCCGAGGGAGTAGCCGGCCACGCGCTGCGCGATCTGCATCACCTGCTCCTGATAGACGATGACGCCGTACGTCTCTTCGAGAATCTCCTTCATCTCGGGGACGAGGTACTTCGCCTTCGACTGCCCGTTCTTGCGCCGGACGTACTCGTCGACCATGCCGGCATCGAGCGCACCGGGGCGATAAAGCGCGTTCAACGCCGCGAGATCTTCGAATTTTGTCGGCCGCGATTTGCGCAGCAGATCGACCATGCCGCCCGACTCGAACTGGAACACGCCCTTCGTGCGCCCTTCCTGAAAATGGCGGAAGACGTCGGGATCGTCGAGCGGAATCGCCTCGATCTCGATCTTCGTGCCGGTCTCGCGCGCAGCGGACTTCAGCGCGTCGTCGATGACCGTCAGCGTGCGCAGGCCGAGGAAGTCCATCTTGAGAAGACCCATCTTCTCGACGACGCGCATGTCGTACTGCGTCACGATTTCATCGCGGTTCGTGAGGTAGAGCGGAACGTAATTCGTCACCGGCTCAGGCGTGATGACGACGCCGGCCGCGTGCATCCCCGCGTGGCGCGAGAGTCCTTCGAGCCGCGCGCCGATCTCGACGATGCGCGCGACTTCCGCATCGTTCTTCATCGCTTCCGCGAGCGCGGGCGAATCCTTCGGAGCGTTTTCGAGCGTGACATCCGGGCCCGTGGGAATCGTCTTCGCGACTTTGTCGACGAGCCCGTACGGCAAGCCGATCACGCGGCCGACGTCGCGCACGACCGACTTCGCGGCCATCGTTCCGAACGTGATGATCTGCGCGACGTTCTCTTTCCCGTATTTCTTGCGCACGTACTCGATCACGCGCCCGCGATTGTTCATGCAGAAGTCGATGTCGATGTCGGGCATCGAGATACGCTCGGGATTGAGGAAGCGCTCGAACAGCAGGTCGTACTCGAGCGGATCGACGTCGGTGATGCCCATCGAGTACGCGACGAGCGAGCCCGCCGCGGAACCGCGCCCCGGACCGACCGGGATGCCGCTGTCTTTCGCGTATTTGATGAAGTCCCAGACCACGAGGAAGTAGCCCGGGAATCCCATGTTGTTGATGATGTCGATCTCGCGCTCGAGGCGATCCCAATACTCCTGCGGCTCGTGCTTTCTCCGCGTGGCGGCGCTCAGGCGTTTCTTCAAACCCGCGCGCACGATCTCCGCGAAGTACGTATTGAGGTCATAGCCCTCGGGCACCGGAAATTTCGGGAGATGGTGGCCCTTCACGTCGAGCGACATATGCACGCGCTCGGCGATGCGCACCGTGTTCGCGAGCGCCTCGGGATACGCGGAGAAAATGCGGCGCATCTCGTCCGGACCCTTCACGTAGAAGTCGTCCGAGTAGAACTTCATCCGCTTTTCGTCGTTGAGCGTTTTGCCCGTGCCGATGCAGAGCAGCACTTCGTGTGCGAACGCGTCGTCTTTGTTGAGGTAGTGCGAGTCGTTCGTGGCGATGAGCGGCAGGCCGACCTCTTCGCCGAGGCGCGCCATCATCGGGACGATCTTCTGCTGATCCGGAATGCCGTGGTCCTGGATCTCCAGAAAGAAGTTGTCGGGCCCGAGGATCTCCTTGAACTGCAGCGCGGCGTCTTTTGCGCGCGTGTAATTTCCCTGCGCGAGATTCTGCGAGACCTCGCCTTTCAAGCACGACGAGAGAACGATGAGTCCTTCGCGATGCTCGCGCAGGATTTCCTTGTCGATGCGCGGCTTGTAATAGAAGCCCTCGGTGTAGCCGGCGCTCACGAGCTTGACGAGATTCTTGTAGCCGGTGTCGTTCGACGCGAGGACGATGAGGTGATTGTTCGATCCGGCGTCGGCCTGCTGATCTTCGACGGACGTCTTGTCGTGCCGCGAGCCGTACGCCATGTACATCTCGCACCCGATGATGGGCTTCACGCCGACGCTCTTCATCGCGTTGTAGAACTCGACCGCGCCGAACATGTTGCCGTGATCGGTGATCGCGCACGCGGGCATCCCGAGCTGCGCGACGCGCTTGGCGAGCGCGTCCGGTCGAGTGGCGCCGTCGAGCAGGGAGTATTCCGTGTGGAGGTGGAGGTGAACGAAGGACATGGGGCAGTTTGGATTCTAAACGAACGCGGATTCGATCACGCGAATCGTGCAGAGCGCGATTCCGAGTCGTCTCGCACCCTCTCGGAACGCGCGACAGGTGAGGACAAGTTCCTGTTGCCCGTCTTCACAGCAGAGATCGCCCGGCTCTCCTCGGACGTCGCAACATCGATCCAAAGATCATGCGATTGCAATCGCGCGCGCAAACGCGACGCCGTCGCCGCATCGACACCGTGATCGACAACAACCAGCTGCATGCGATCGTGCGCGTCTGGCGCGTCCACGACTCGAGACAAGCCTCCACCGTGCCGTGATCGGCGATCAGCCGGACGACGATGGAGATTGCAGGAGTGAGCGGGAACAATCAGGGACCGTAGGTCCCGGTGTTGACGAACGGCGTTTGCTGTAGCGCCTCGACACGCTTCTTCAGCGACTCGTTTTCTTTCTTGAGCGAGTCGTTTTCTTTCTTCAGCGCATCGATGTCTTTCTTCAGAGTCTGGGATTCTCCCTCGGAGTGCTCGAGCTGCGTACGAATCATTGCGAGCTCTCGGTCCAACACTACGATCCGCGCGCGTGCCCCGGCGAGCAGTCGCTGATTCGTGTCCGCTCGCTGGCGCTCCTCCACCATGTTGAACAAGGCGTTCTCGAGCGCGCGTTGCGTGCGAGTGACCGAAGCCTTTGTATTCGTCAGCTCCTCGCGAAGCGACTCCTGGATTCGCAGCAGATCTTTTTGCTGACTCGTGAGCCGTTTCGCAGTGGCCACCGCTTCTTCACGACTGCGGAACAATTCCGTGCTCGAGCGCCGGTAGATCTCGATGGCCATCGCTCCGACGACGAGCAGCGACACGACGAGCATGCTGACCGCGATCCATTTCCAGCGCCGCTTCCTCGATTGCAGCTCCCGCTCGTACTCCGCCCGGCGTTCGCGCGCCGCCTGTTCCTCCAGCTTGCGCCGGCGAATCCACGGCACGAGATACTCGCTCACGATCTCGTAGACGAGCACGTCGCTTCTTCGCTCGCGGCGAATCACGCGCGCGCTCTTCGTGAGCGCATCCAGCACTTCGAACGCGATTCTCCGGTCGACCCTCTCTCCCTCGACGCTGGCCACGAGATCCTCAGTGGAAACGACGTTCCGCGTCCCCGAGTCAGTGACCATCCTTCCCAACAGGACGTACGCGATCTGCTGATGCAGCGGCGGCAATGCATCGATGGCCGCGGAAAAATACGATTCGAGCAGTCCCGCTACGTGCTGCTCCTCGAGCAGCTTCATCGGCTCGCTCGAATTCCAGAGCCGCAATGACGCGATCTGTACCTCCGAGAGGTTGATGAGATCCGAGTCGCTGCGCTCGCGGAGCTCGCGCTCCAGACTCGCGATCACGTTCGCGGGAAGCACGTGATCGAAGGCGATCGTCTCGAACGGACCGGCGATGATCGTGTGCAACTGCGAAGTGTGCAGCGGCTCGATCCGCAGAAAATGATTCGTCAGGCCGGGATGAAGCGCGAAGAACTTGCTCAGCTTCGCGTAATAGTCCTCGCGAAAAACGAACAGCATCTTCAGGCAAAGCGATTCGTCTTGCAGCAGCTCGAGCAACGCGCGTGTGATCGACGCATACGCTTCATACGCGACCGTGCTTCGCGTCTCCCTCGCGAACTGTTCGGACAGTGTGACGAGCTCTTCGAACTGGTCGAAGACGAGGAGCGGAAACTGCGCCGGTAGTTGCGGGATCCCGTCGCCGTCGATCCGCGCGTGGCAGCGTTCGATCACGCGCTGCACGAATGCCGCAGCCGAGAAACTGATCCGCGGCGAACCATCGCCGTCGCTGAAGATCGTCGGCAGCAGCGCACTCCCCTCTTCCGCGATCGCGATGCGCTCGACGATGAACTCCTCTCCGAGTTTCGGCTGCACGCGGACGCGTTCCGGCGCGAACTGCTCGGCCATCGCCATCGGAATGAGCTTCGCGTTGATGAGCGACGACTTGCCGGCGCCGGAATCGCCGTAAAGGAGCACGCCGCGATACATGGTGATGAGCCGCAGCAGCGTCTTTCCTTCGCTGTCGCGCCCGAAAAAGATGGCGGAGTCGATGCAGCGGAACTCCTCGATCCCGCGATACGGCGCTTTCGGCAAAGGCGTCGCAATCCGCTGCGAGTCTGTGGATGACATGGCGGAACTTTCGGTCGGCAACATGGACATCGACGTCACTCCGGCATCTCGGTGCCTTTGAGCTCGCGGTACAGCATCGGAACGAAGGACCACACGTCTCTGACGATGAAATGAACGAATCGATGCTGATCGCCATACACATCGCGGATCAGACGATCCGGCTTCGGATCGACGGCGTATGACGGCGGCCGCACCGGGCCGCCTTCGACTTCCCAGCGCAGCGCTTTGAACAGAAGCCTCAGGTTGTAGTCGAGAAGGCTGTAGCCGATGAACAGCGTCGCGTAGGTCGTGAATTGATAGCGAAAGACCGGCGGTACCGGATCAAACTGCCCCGCGTCTCTCATGCGCAGCATGAAATGGATGTAGTCCTCGTCCGTGATGACGATCGAGTCCTCTTTGTTGATGTCGCCGTGAATCTTGAGCACGAACGGCTCCTCCGGCGTCGGCTCAACCTCCGATCCGGCGTACGTATCGGTGCTCTCCTTCGACTTTCGCTTGTAAACAGAGATGACCGGACGCTTTCTGTGCTCTCGCAGCGCGTCTTCGATCAGCTGGTCGTAGTTCGTCGTCGCGATGAGCGGGAAATCGAGAGCAGCGAGTCCACGAACCACGGAGGAAGGACGCTTCCCCGTCTGGACGAGCTTCCGAACTTCGGTGATGAGGGCGCTGCGATCGAGCGTCGGCCTCTTGGTCTCGAAGTAGAGCGAGATTCTCCCGAGGTTGTTGGGCACTTCGTCCGGGTAATCGTCGGCGTACCGGCTCATTTCCGCGAGGTGTTTGATCAACTCGCTCGCACCGCGCGGCCGCTCGCTGTCCGCGTATTGATAATGGGACTCGGGAGGCGGCAGCGAATGCACGCCCGCCCCGAGAAACAACACGCATCTCTTCTGGCGGATCCAGCCGGCGATCGTCGTCACATCTGCCGGTGCCGCTCCGACGAGCACGGCGTCTTCAGGCGCTTCGGACATGGGAAGTGCGCAGCTCCATCTTCGATTTGGCGGTAGTTCGCGATTGTATCCAGAGGAGCGTCATCGCGCTTGGAGTGACGCGAGCGCGTTCGCAGCGCGCACGAAGTTCGGATCGATGCTCAGCGCCCTGCGATAACACTCCATCGCTCTCTCGCGGTCCCCGAGTGCAGCGCTGTTTTCGCCGAGATAAAACCACGCCGCCGCGAGATTCGGCCGCTCTTTCACCACGAGCTCGAGTTGCGCGATCGCTTCGCTCGGCTCCCGCAGCAGCAACGCGAGATTGAACCGAGCCTCGGGACGCGTGAGTCCGCGCAGCAACGCCAGCCCTTCGTCGCGATGGCCGTGCGCGATCCGCGCGACGCCGAGCCATTCGAGTGCGAGCGGATGTTGCGGCGCGCGCTCGAGAATCGAGCGCGCGGTTTTCTCGAGATCGGCGTAGCGCTTCTGGATCAACTGCCCCGATGCGAGATCGAGGTACGGTTCGATCTCTTTCGGCTTTGTCGTGGCGAGCAGCGTTTCGAGCCGCTGCAGCGACGCCGCGTGACGTCCGCCATGCGCGCGCAGGATTGCGATCACGCGATAGATCTCCGCGTCTTTCACGTCGCGATCGAGAAAGGTCACATCGCTCACATGCGTCTCGCGCTCCTCGCGCGGCGCGACGAGATCGCCGGACGGTTTGATCTGAATGCGATGGTCCGTCATCACGACGCGCACGACGTCCTGCGTGCGCCGCTTCGGCATGTGGCACGACACGCAATCGGTGTCCGCGGAGACGTGGAGCGCCGCCGTCTCGGCGGCTGGCCCGGCGGCGTCCCGCCGCCGCAGGTGACAGTTGCGACATACGACACGCACGTCCGCGACTACGAGCTTGCGATGCGGATCGTGGCAGCTGAGGCAACTGAGTCGGCCCTTGCTCTCGCGGAAGCAGCGGCTCTGTTCGAGGCGATACGGATGGTGATTGATCTCGAAGCGATCGGTGCGCGGCAGATCGTTTTCGCTGATGTCGGTGTGCAGCAGGTAATCGCCGAGCGGTTGGCCTGGACGAAACGACGTGATGTCGCGACCGAAGCGGCGAACACCCGCGATCGCAACGGATGCCTGCATGTGGCATTCGTAGCAAACGTCGTTGCGCTTCTTCGCATCGAGCCGCGTCGGACGGACGATCGTCGCGCGTGCAACTGCGGCACTTTCATTCGCGCGGCGCACGTGCTCCGCGCCGGGACCGTGGCAGCGCTGGCATCCGATGCCTTCGGGCAAATGCGCGGGAAAACTCTGATCGCGCCAGTAGCCGTCGCTCGTGTTCTCCGCGACGCCAGCATACGCGTTGTGGCAGAACATGCACTCGTGCCGCACGCGCCGCAGCACACCCTCGTGATCGGCGCGGTCGTAGCCCGGCGCCATCCCCCAGCTCTTCGTCTGCGTGTACCACGCGATCGGCAATTGAAAGAGCTCGCCGCTCGGCGTTGCGTAGAGATACGTCCGCGCGTGATTGCCGGATCCGAGGATCCAGTCGACGGGTTGTTCGAAGACGGTGGAGGGATCGGTCCAGCGGCGAAACACCAACTTGCCGTCACGCCACTTCAGCTCCATCCACTGCTTCGATTTCTCGTGATGAAACGGCGGCGCGTCGAAGTCTTCGATGTTCGTCTCGGGACGCGGACGATAAAACGAGCGCGACATCCCGACGTTTTGATACGAGCGCGCGATTCCGCTGTGGCAGCTGGTGCATTCGGCATCCGGAACGTAACCGGAGGGAAGCGCGAGTGCGGCGATGATGATCGCAGCCAACATTGATGTGAGTGTAGGTGATCGGTGATCGAGGCGGCTCGCAGACTCCCCTCGATCACCGATCACCGACAACACTTCAAACAACGGGCAACGGGCAACCGGCAACGGCCAACAAGCAACGCAGTTAGAATTCGCAAACTTCGGTCAGGCGCAAAATGCACCTCGAGCCCGGCGAAACACTCGGTCGCTACGAGATCCTCTCGTTCATCGGCGCGGGAGGCATGGGGCAGGTCTATCGCGCGCGTGACGAGCAGCTCGGCCGCGACGTCGCGGTGAAGATCCTTCCCTCCGCCTTCGTGGGCAAGGCGCAAGTCGTCGCGCGGTTCCAGCAGGAAGCGAAAGCGCTCGGCCTGCTCAATCATCCGAACCTCGTCACCGTCTTCGACTTCGGCACGCACGGCGATTCGTTCTACATCGTGCTCGAGCTGCTCGAAGGCGAGACGCTGCGCGCGCGCTTGCGCGAAGGCCCGCTCTCGCAACGCAAGTCGATTCAGTACGCGCTGCAGATCGCGCGCGGCATGGACGCGGCGCACGAGCGCAGCATCATCCATCGCGATCTCAAGCCCGAAAATATTTTCCTCACGAAAGACGGGCGCCTGAAGATCCTCGACTTCGGACTGGCGAAGATGAATCCGGAGCTCGCCGCGATCGGCGCGGGCGACGATTCCCCGACGCTCGTCGGCGAGACGCATCCCGGCATCGTGATGGGCACCGTCGGCTACATCGCGCCGGAGCAATTGCGCGCGGAGCCGATCGACGGCCGGACCGACATCTTCGCGTTCGGCGCGATCCTCTACGAGATGCTCACGGGGCGTCAGGCGTTTCAGGGCGGCACGCCGGTCGAGATCCTCAGCGCGATTCTCAAAGACGATCCCGTCGATCTGCACGCATCCGGCGTCAATGTCTCGCCCGGCGTCGAGCTCGTGATTCAGCGCTGTCTCGAGAAACGCAAAGAAGAGCGATTCCAGACCGCGCACGATCTCGCGTTCTCGCTCGAAGCGCTCGGCAGCGCGACCGACACGCTGTCGATGCCGTTCAGTGTTTGGCGCTCGCGCGTGCGGCGGCATCGCTACAAATTTCTCGCCGCCGCCGCGCTGCTCGCGATCATCGTCGCGTCGATTCTCGTCTGGGAACGCGTCGCGCCGAATCCGTTGCCGACGTATCGGCAACTCACATTCCGGCGCGGCGACATCACCGGTGCGCGCTTCGCGTCCGACGGCTCGATCCTCTATTCCGCGTCGTGGGAAGGAAGCGGCTACGAAATCTACTCCGGGCGCAACGACTCGATCGAGTCGCGCCCGCTCGGCATTCGCAGCCGTGAATTGCTTGCAGTCAGCAGCACGGGCAATCTCGCGCTGCTCGTGAATTCGTCGGAGACTTCGGGGACGCTCGCTGTCGTGTCGCTCGCGGGCGGCGCGCCGCGCGAAATCGCGGACGACGTCGTCGCTGCGGATTGGTCGCCCGACGGCAAGCAGCTCGCGATCGTGCGCAGGCTCGAAGGCAGCGGATTTCAAATCGAGTATCCGATCCGCACGATCGTCTATCAGAGTCCAACGCGCGTGCGCGATCTGCGCGTCTCCCCCGACGGCAAGCGCATCGCCTTCCGCCTCCGCGAAGCACGCCTCGGCAAATCATTCGCGCTGTTCGTGCTCGACGTCGCCGTGCGCAAGCCGCGCAAGCTCGGCGAGTGGACGAACGCGAAGGGACTGGCGTGGGCCGCGAACGGCCGTCGCATCGTGTTCGGAACGAGCGGCGGCAACGGCTCGACGGAATTGCACGCGGTCGATCTCGGCGGCAGCGAGCGGCTCATCGGCCGCCTCGATGGCGTCGTGAAACTGCACGATGTTTCCCGCGACGGCGAGTTGCTGCTCACGCGCGACGACTATCGCGAAGGGGTGATGGCGCGCGCGGCCGGCGCGGAACGCGAGCGCGATCTGTCGTGGTTCGACGGCTCCGGCACGTCCGACATCTCGCCCGACGGACGTCTGCTGCTGTTCAGCGAATTCGGCGAAGCGGGCGGCGAGCGCTACTCGGTCTTCACGCGTCCGACGACCGGCGAGCCCGCCGTACGCCTCGGCGACGGCTACGGCGTGTCGCTCTCGCCCGACGGAAAGTCGGCGCTCGTCATCGTGCCCGGCCGCCGCACTCTCCCTGCGCGGCTCGCGATCGTGCCGCTCGGCGCGGGCGAGACGCGCTATCTGCCGCGCGGTGTCATTGAAGATTACGAGTTCGGCGCGTGGCTGCCCGACGGACACACGATCGTGTTCAACGGACGCGCGGCGAACGGACGCATGCGGCTCTATCGTCAGGACGTGTTCCGCGGCGACCCGTCGACGATCGGCGATCCCGGTTTTCGGATTGCGCAGGCGTCGCGTCCCGCATCGCCCGACGGATCGATGATCGTCGTGAGTGGCGACGAAGACGGACTCATTCATCTCGTGCCGCTCGACGGCACCGCGCCGCGCAAAGCGCCGATCGAGCGCGGCTACAAACCCGTCGCGTGGAGCGCGGACGGCAAAGAGCTGTTCGTCTACCGCGAAGAAGAATTGCCCGCGCGCATGTTCCGGGCGAACATCGCCACGGGCCAGCTGACGCTCGTGCGCGAGCTCATGCCCGGCGATCCGTCGGGCGTGTACCGCATCATGGACGTGGTCGTAACGCCGGACGGCAGCGCGTACGCATACGGCGTGATGCGCAACCTGTCGAACCTGTTCGTCTCGCGCGGCTGGCGGTTCTAGTCGTTGGACGGCGGACTTATAGTCCGCCGGTTCTAGCGCAGAAAGTACTTTACAATACAAAGCATGAACACGCATCGCACCGCCGTCGCCATCTTCATCACGTCCTTCGCACTCGGCCTCGCAGGCAACTTCCTCCTGCGCAACATCCCGTGGGGCATCAACGCACTGCTCTGGACGACGTCATTCGCGATCATCGCGGTCACACTGCTGCAGACCACGCGCAAACAGCCGTGGACTTCCGTGCTGCTTCCCGCGATCGGCGCGATCGCGGCCGCGTTCGGCATCTTCTGGCGTGACGCGCCTGAGCTCAACGCGATCGATGGCCTCCTCATCGTCCCCCTCCTCGCCCTCCTCGCCCTCGGCCCGCGCGACGTGCGCCTGTGGGCGACAGGCATCGTGCGCATCGTCGTCGCGCTGTTCGTCACCGCCGCGCAATCGATCGCGGGCGTGTTCAAACTGCCGTTCGATCTGACATGGAAACAGGTCCCGGTCGGCCGCGCATCGCGCACCGCGGGCACGCTGCTGCGCGGAACGGTGATTGCGATTCCGGCGCTGCTGATCTTCGGCGCGCTGCTCATGTCCGCCGACGAAGCATTCGCGTCGCTGGTGCGCGACGTCTTCTTCATCGATCTCACCGACACGATGATCGACATCATCGTCACGATCGTGATCGCCGCCGCGTGCGCCGGATTCTTCCGCAGCATCCTCATGAGTGACGCGTGGATGCCGCCGTGGACGTTCGAGATCAAGAAACTGCGGGCCGGCGACACGAACGTCGCGATCGCGCTCGTCGATCTGCTGTTCGCACTGTTCGTCGGCGTGCAGTTCCGCTATCTCTTCGGCGGATCGTCCCTGGTCAAAGTCACGGCCAACATGACGTACGCCGAATACGCGCGCAGCGGCTTCTTCGAGCTCGTCGTCGTGACCGTGCTCGTCGTGCCAATGCTGCTCGCGGTCGAGTGGATCGTCGACAAGAGTGACCCGCACGCGCTGCGCACGTTCCGCATCCTCGCCTCGCTACAGATCGCGCTCGTGCTCGTGATCGCCGCGTCCGCATATCAGCGCATGCGCCTCTATCGCGACGAATTCGGCCTCACCCAGCTGCGCGTCTACGCGACCGCGTTCATGCTCTGGATGCTGGTACTGCTGCTGTGGCTCGCCGCGACCGTGCTGACCGGACATCGCGCGCAATTCGCAATCGGCCTCCTCGTCACCGGCCTGATCGCGCTCGTCTCCGTGCACGCAATCGATCCGCACGCACTCATCGTTCGCACGAACGCGCGCCTCACGCATCGCGCATTCGATGTGAAATATGCGAAGACACTAAGCGCGGACGCCGCGCCGGAGCTCGTGAAGCTGAACGATCCCTGCATCGCACGCAGCCTGCTCACGGCGGACGCACACCGCCCGCACAACTGGCGCGCATGGAACCTCGCACGCTCACGCGCACACGCAGCGGTGGAGGAACATCGCGCGGAGTTGATCGCGCGCGCCGCAGCGTGTCCTTGATTTGGAGTGCGCGCGGCCATGCCGCCGCTTTGGGTATCGTATTTCGGGTTGCGGAGTTGCGCGGTTGCGCGGTCTGAATCACGGCTCCTGGACGGCGGACTTACAGTCCGCCGCCTCGCGCAAAAACCGGCGGACTATAAGTCCGCCATCCAAGGTTCACCGCGCAACCTTGCAACCCAGATCACGCGACCCAAAGCGGCGGCATGGCCGCGCGCACGCCACACTACGAATCGAAGGCGACGTGGCCGATCGTGCGCGAGCGTGAGTCGAGGAGCTCGCGCAGGTTCGTCATCTCGAGGAAGAGATGGCGATGGCGGATGCAGTGCACGGCGATCGAGAAGAAGAGCACGGCGAGCACGGCGGCTGACGTGGAATGGCGTCGGGCGCGAGTGCGCATCCGGTGGTGGAGGGGAATCGGCAGAGGTTGACGGCGCTCAGCGGACTCTGTTCGCGAAACAAGTTCCCGCTGACATCGCTAGCACGACCCGTCACAATGGCGAGAGTCCTGATGAAAAGACGTTCTCTGGTGTTGCTCGGCATTGGCATCGCTGTCGGCGTAGCGCTGTTCACTGTGCACAGGACGCGCGTAGCAGCAAAGCATCGGAGCGAACCCCTACTCACCAAACTTGCAGAGGCGATGCGGACGATGTCATTCCGTCTGATTCGTGCGCGTCTGTCTGCGCCGTTCGTGCACAAGACTTTTCGCCGTATGCGAATCTCAGCGGGGCAGAGGACCGACGAATTGCCGCTCGATGTTCGCGCCGCAGCCCAGGAACTCGTAGCACACGACGACGGCACGCCTCGCACAGAGCACGCGGCGGGCGTTGCGCTGCTCATCAGCGGCGACATTGAAGGCGCAGCGAGTCGACTACTCCGTGCAGCAACGATGCTGCGGACCAGCGATGCGTGGAACGACTATGCTGCCGCGCTCCTAGCAAGATCGGATGAACAGAATACACTCCTACCGGTAATCGATAGCCTCGCGGCTTCCGCCGAAGCGTTGCGGATCGATCCGAGCCATCTCGGCGCACATTTCAATCGCGCACTCGCGTTGGAAGCGCTGGGTCTTCTGACGGAGGCGAAAGCGGAGTACAGCGACTGGCCTGAGGCTGGGTCACCGTGGGCGGAAGAAGCAGCGCGCGCGGCAAGCCGCATCGGCAATGAGATCAACCGCGGCGATCTATGGTCGACGCAGGTCAGTGCGCTTCAACGCGCGGTCACACGCAACGATGCTGCTGAAGTTCTCCGAATCGTGGCGCTCCATCCGCGCGACGCTCGCGCATGGGGCGAAGGCGTGTTTACAGCGAGTTGGGCGACGGCCGCGCAACGCGGCGATCGCGCAGACGCAGAAAGAGCGCTGGCCGTCGCGCGTGCAATCGGCGTCGCGCTTCACGACATTGCGGGCGAAAACTTGCTCGCAGATTCGGTTCGCACGATTGACAACGCTGACAAATCGCGGCGCTTGATGCTCGCCCGCGCCTACCTCGCGTATCGCGACGGGCGGATCGCTCACGGAAATGCCGCACCGGCGGATGCTGAGCGCTTCCTGAGCGAAGCCGTGCGAGATTTCACCCACGCCGCGAGTCCGATGCAGTTTCTCGCGCGCTACTTCGTCGCAAGCGCGCTGCACGCGCAGTCGCGGATTCCCGAGGCCGCTGCGCTTCTCGACGAGCTGGCTGCGCGACATTTCGAGCGACAAGGCTACGTGGCGCTCGCGGGCCAAATCGGATGGGAGCGCGGATTATGCGCCCTCGTTCGTGGCTCCTTTTCCTCGGCGCTGGATATCTTCGAAGAATCACGGCGCCATTTCGAGCATCTCAACGAGCCGTTAATCGCAGCAACGTTCGATGAGTTCGTCGCCGCAACGCTCGACTACATGGGCGACGACGAGAACGCGTGGCGTGCACGACGCCGAGCTCTCGTCATATATTCGCGGACCGGAGCAGATCTTCGCAAACTGACGGCTCTCGAGACGGCGACGCGATCGATGGTGATGCGAGGACAGTGGAAGCACGCGCATCCGCTGCTCGATCTCGCGGTCGCTGGCTCCGCCATAAGAAAAGATCCCACACGCGCCGCGGAAGCCTTGCTGCAACGATCCATCGTTCGCGCGTCCGTCGGAGACGCCGAAGGGGCCAGCAGAGACGTCGCGGAGATGCGACGCTGGGTCAGAGAGATCTCCGATGCAGGTCAGCGGCAGTCGCTCGAATCCGAAGTGTTGTACGCAGAAGCGTTCGCACTCGCGAGCACCGACCCATCGCGTGCAATCGAGTTGTTGACGCGGGCTTTGTCGATCGTGAAGCAATCGGATCGCAGCGTGTACGCTGCACAGATTCTTCTCGATCGCGGGCGAATCCACCGCCGCCGCGGTGACGCGAATGCAGCACGTACCGACTTCGCAACGGGACTTTCTGTGATCGAGCAGCAGCGCGCGAACGTTATCGATATTCAGCAGCGCGCAGACTTGCTCTCGACGGCAGTTGACCTCTTCCGCGCGGCAATCGACCTCGCTCTCGCTACCGGAAACAACGACGAAGCGTTCTCGCTTACTGAGCGTTCTCGCGCCAGGGCGCTTCTCGACGGCATCAGCGAGCGAACAGCGCGCGAACCGGCAACACTTACGCGAGATGCCATTGCCGCGGCGCTCGCACCGGACGCCGCCATTGTCCAATATGTCGCGTCCAACGACAGGATGGCTGCGTTCGTCCTGACGCGTGAGAACCTCCACGTCGTCCAACTCGCAACCGGCGACGACTGGCGAGCGCTCGTCGAGCCCGTGCTTCCGTCGCTTCGAGGCATTCGGCACCTTGCGGTCGTTGCCGATCCCCGTATCGCGGGAGTGTCATTCATCGCGCTGCGCAGCATGGCGAGCAACCGGCGCTTGATCGACGATTATTCGGTCACGCTCGCTCCGAGCGCGAGCATCGCAATCATGTGTTCCAAGCAAGCGCGAGTGATCGAACAACGTTCGACACTAGTGATCGCAGCGACATCATTCGATTCGAACCGGCACCCGCGAATTAGTCCGTTGCCCCGCGCCGCCTCCGAAGCGCGCAGTGTAGCGGCGAGCTACACGCGATCGCGGGTTCTCACCGATCGGAAAGCAACGCCGCAGCGGCTGCGACTCGAATTGCCCAGCGCATCAATCATCCATTTCGCCGGCCACGCGTTGGCACGGCCCGAGCGGCCGCTCGACTCCGTGCTGGTTCTGGCCTCCGACGGCATCACCGACGAGATTTCCGCCAGTGAGATCTCACGTCTCGACCTCCATCGAACGCGCCTCGTCTTTCTGTCGGCGTGTCGCTCCGGGCTTCCGACACGTGCCAGCGACGGCGTCCAGAACCTCGCCGCGGCGTTTCTGATCGCCGGTGTGCCAACGATCGTCGCGACTACAACCGACGTCGA